>NZ_RZSW01000554.1:0-4060 GCF_003997375.1 Mesorhizobium sp. M5C.F.Ca.IN.020.29.1.1
TGAGTTCGCCGTGACCTTCGATATTGGCCGGCCTCGTCTCCATGCGCGCCACATGCGGCTGTTGCAATTGCAGTTCGGCCGCGTCTTCGATGGTGATCAGGCGCTCGTCTTCGGGGATGAAGGCCGACAGCGCGTTCAGCATCGTCGTCTTGCCGGTGCCGGTGCCGCCGGAAATAATCGTCGTCTTGCGGGCATGGACTGCGGCGGCAAGGACCTCGGCCATGTTCTGCGTGACCGCACCGAATTCAACGAGCTTATGCAGGCCGAGCTTATTCTTGGAGAATTTGCGGATGGATACCAGCGGCCCGTCGACACCGACCGGTCGGATGGCGGCATTGAAGCGTGAGCCGTCGAGCATGCGCGCGTCGACCATCGGCTGGGATTCATCGACGCGGCGGCCGACGGCCGCAACGATCTTGTTGATGATGCGTATGAGGTGAGCTTCGTCCTTGAACGGAATATGCACCTGCTCGAGCTTGCCATGCCGCTCGACGAAGCAACTGCGATGGCCGTTGATCAGGATGTCGTTGATGGCTGGGTCTTTCAGCAACGGCTCGAGCGGGCCGAGGCCGACCATTTCGTCGACAATGTCATCCACCAGCGCGTCGAGTTCGGCGACATTGACCGCAAGCCGTTCGCCGCGCGCCTTCTCGGAGACGAAATCATGCACCTGCCGCCGCATCTCGTCGCGCGGCAGGCGCTCAAGCGCTACGAGGTTGATCTCTTCGATCAGCATGCGATGAATGCGCATTCTGGCGTCGAGGACCTTCGTGGGCTTTGCCGGTCCCACCTCGGGTTTCGGCGGGGCCGGCTTGCGTGTCGTCGGGATGACGACCGGCCGATGCTGGATTGGCGCCTGCTCCTGCCGGCTTTCCGGCGTGGCATCGCGTTTCTGGAGCGTCGAAAATCGGCTGATCACCCGGCTCTCCTCAAAAGACTTTTGCCGAGCCGGAACAGCGAACGCTTTTTCCGCGTTTCCGCCACGACTTCGTCAGGCAGGACTATTCGCCTGAGATCGTTGACGACATTCGCGTTGGGATCGATCTCGTGCAGCGGAACGCCGCGATCGACGGCCTCGCGCACCAGCTTGTAATTGTTCGAGATGCTTCCGACGAAATGCTCGCCGAGGAATGCCTGGACGTCGGCCCGCTTGATGCCGCTTTCGAACAGGCGTTGTTCGAAGCGGTTGACGATGACGTTTGGCTTCACCTCCTTGCCCACCGTCTCATAAACGGCCTGGATCAGCCGCTGCGTATGGCGCAGGCACGGCACGGTCATTTCGGCGACGATGTAGAGCTTGTTTGAGCCCAGCAGCACGGTCTCCGTCCAGGGAAACCACGTGCGCGGCATGTCGATGACGACATTGTCGAAATAGGCGGAGACGAGGTCCAACATGCGGACAACCACGTCGGCGTTGAACGTGCGCATCTCCGCTGGCCGCGCAGGCGCAGCCAGCACGCAGAGACCGCTCGCATGTTTCGAGAGCATCACGTCAAGAAGCTGGCGGTCAAGGCGCTCCGGCTGATTCTCGATTTCGTTGATGTCGAAGCGTGGCTCGAGGTCGAGATATTCGGCGCATGAGCCTTGCTGGAAATTGAGATCGACTACGCAGGTCGACGATCCGCGCGTTACCGAATGGTGGAGCTGGAACGCGGTTTGCAGTGTCAGCGTGGTGGTGCCTACCCCCCCGGCGGCGGGCATGAACGTGTAGATTTGCGACTCGGTGTTCTCTTCGCGCCCCGGTCCCTCAAGCGCGCGAACGCAGGAGCGAACAAGATCGGCGGTGGTCAGCGGCTTGACCAGAAAATCGGCGACCTGAAGCTGAACCAGGATGCGCGCGGCGGACGCATTGAATTCATGAGTCACAACGATGATTGCAGCGCGCCTCTCGAGCCGCCGCGTAATACGCTGCAGCGCCTCGATCTCGTTGAGCTTGGCCGCATCCATGTCGACGATCACCGCGCTGCAATCAGCCTCCTGGATTTCGCCGCGTAACTCGGTGACGTTCTTCTCGACCGTAACAAGCGCAACCGCCTCCGACGAGGCGAACGCCGTCCTCGTTTTCTGCACAAAGCTCTTGTCGGTGGAAACAAGCACGATCCGCTTGGTTTTTCCGGGATTTGCCATTCTTCTCGCACGCGTTTGGTGGCCTGATCAGTAACCGGCCGTGGGTTGCGATGCTTTTTCCTCGACCGCTTTCGCGGCCGCGCTAGGCTGGGCGCCGCGGTTTGCTGGCACACGAAGCCGGGTGCGTTCGACGCCCTCAGGCCACGCATCGACCATCTGCATCACGGTGTTGGCCGCCATCGCATTGCCCGCGCCTTGGGTCAGCCCGTCGAGACGCATCGTCTCCTCGGTTGCACAACCGCTGGCAGAGGCAAGCATTGCAACGGCGCCGATCATTGAAAGCGTTCGCATGCTCATTGCTTTGGGAGATCGAGGAAGTGGCCGACTTTTGTGGCTGGAGCGGCAGCGTCGGCTGCGGTCCCGCCATTGTGGACGGCGTCGACGGTTTTCACCTCCTCCACATTGCCCAGAAAATAATCGACATTGCTTGCCGGCAAGGTGCCGTCAGCCGGCGTCAGCGGCTTCTTCGATGGGTCCATCGGCTTAACGAGGTACGGCGTGACGATGATGACCAGGTCCGTTTCGCGCCGCTGATACGCTCTGGAACTGAACAGCGGGCCGAGCACCGGCAACTTGCCCAGACCTGGAACGCGCTGCTGAACCATGTCGTTCTCGCTTTGCAGCAAGCCCGCCATCATAAAACTCTGACCGCTTTTCAGATCGATCGACGTGTGCGCGCGCCGCACCACGAAACCCGGGATGGAGATATTGCCGATATTGTAGGAAGCCGATCTATCGATCGAGGAGACCTCCGGCTCGATGTCGAGAGCGATCAGGCCGTCGCTGAGCACGGTCGGTGTGAAGTCCAGACTGACGCCGAACTTTTTGTATTCGACTGAGATCTTGCCGTCCTCTTCCGAGACTGGGATCGGAAACTCGCCGCCCGCCAGGAAGCTCGCTTTTTCACCCGAGCGCGCAATTAGGTTCGGTTCGGCAAGACGTCGCGCGACACCGCGGTCTTCCAGAGCCTTGATGGCGACATCGATTGACACGCCGTTGGAGAGAAGGCCGCCGATGAGCTGTGCCGCGGGAGTCGCCTTGGAAACGGAAGGGGTGGAGTTGAACGAGACGCCGCCATTGCTGCCGATGTATGTCACGCCGATTTTGGTGCCGAGTTCCTGTCCCACCTGCCGGTTGATTTCGACGAAGCGCACATTCAACTGAACCTGCTGCGAGGAGGAAATATTGACCGAGTTGATGACCGTTTCTTCGCCCGAAAAATTGGTGGCGATCCGAGTCGCCTTATCAACTGCCAACGCATCTTCGGCCGAGCCGGACAGAACAAGCCGGCCATTCGCCGAGCTAACCTTTATGTTGGCCCCCGGCACGCTGTCGCGGATGGTGCTGGCCAAACGGTCGGTGTCGAGCGTCACCTCGATGTCCATCGTACCGACCAGTTGCTTGTTTTCGTCGTAGAGAGCGATGGCCGTGGTGCCGAGATTACTGCCGAGCAGGTAGAAGGAGCGGTCCGTCAGCGGATTGACATTGGCGATCTCTGGATCGCCGATGACGATCTCGTAGAACGGCACATCGGTCTTGATCGTTCTGGGCTTTCCCCTGGCGAGCTTGATCGACATGTTTTTGGTCGAGGTAACGTAAACCACGCCGTTGCCGGCCTCAGCGTTTCCAACGCCAACCAGAAAGTGTCCCGCCGCAAACGAGATCGCCAGCAAGGCTATTCCGGCAGCATGCGCGCCGCTCCGACACAAATTGCCCATCCACCCAAACATTGCCTGTCCCCAAAAATCCGGCACCCCTGCCGGTGTCGTGTCACTTGTCCGGCGCAACAACCTGATAGGATTGCGGGTTGGTCCCGCGCGTCACAATCACGGTCTTGAATTTTTGCGCTTCCGGCCCCTCTGCGGCGATTGCCTCGATGACTGCGCCCGCAGCATCCGACGCGCCGGCCGCCACCGAGCCGCCGAATGAAGAG
>NZ_RZSW01000555.1:0-4020 GCF_003997375.1 Mesorhizobium sp. M5C.F.Ca.IN.020.29.1.1
GTTTTCGATCAGGCGCGCCCAGGTCTCGGGCGTATAGCTGAATTTCGTGAGATACATGGGCATGGTTCGCCTCCAGCGCTGCCGATCCCCGCGGCTCGGCGTCAAGGGATCGAGGGGAATGGCGCCGAGCCTAACTGGCTTGGGCAGTTCGCCGGCTGACGAAATATGCTCTTAAGCTAATATAAGAGCAACAGCTATAAATCCGCGCTCCATAGGTCGCCTCATAGGCTTCCGCCGAAGAGACCGCAGAATGCTGGATGGTTCCAGTTCGACTTTTTGGTCATGCCGGTTCGCCAATGTGAGTCAGCTAATTTAGTACCTTTGCTTATCAAGGCAAAATCCGGTCTTAGCGCAAATAACGAGCGGGCAGGCGCGCGACATTTGCCTGCCGTGCCAATAAACCTATCTGCAGCCAAAGCAGCATTACAAGCGAGTGGGAAATTAACCGGCAGTCGGCGCAATCATCAGGAGGCCCGGCTCTGCCGGGCCTCCTTCGAGCCTGTCTCGGAGCCTGTCTCGTTCAAGAGGCTGCAGAGCGAAACGGCCTCGTCGTGACACAGGCCGATCAGCGCAAGCGCCGAAAACTGGGCCGGCAGATCGAGCCTGACGTCCCACACCATCCATCTGCCGTTTGGCTCCATGACACATTCAAAACGCAATGCACCGTCCGACATTCGACCCCCCAACGATTGCCCGCTAGGTGGTATCGCGTCAAAGTAAAAGAGTTATTGCGTTCCTGAAACCTTGCGTTGAATCCGGCCGATAGCGCCGGCAGGCACCGGAAACACGCGGTATGGTCAAGTCGCAGTGATGGATCCGGCCGCGGTGATGGTCCGGGTCGACGCCGCCGGACGCGGATCAGGCGTTGCGGCTCGCCATATGCGCATCGAGTTTCTTTCTCGAAGGCCCGTACCGCTTGATGATGGTCGCGGCCTCGCTCGGCGGTATGCCGTATTTTCTTGCAAAAGCCGCAACGTCGTAAGGCTCCTCGCCGGAGGCCGGTTTGCGGTCCTGCTTGCTCCTGGATTTGTCGTCGGCCATTGTCATCCTCCGTCACATCCGGTCGATATAGGGTGCCCTGGTCCGGCCGACCATCCTTACCATTCGGAAAGGCGGGCACACCGGTCCCCCGGGGCATTGCTGCGCGATGCAGCAGTCTGATCGGATCAAGACCGATCGGTTGGCCGGCTGGGGAGCTGCTGGTTCCCGCTCATGGGCTCGAACCACGATTCACGCCTTCATGACGACAACGTCGCTCTAGGTGGCAACTTGCCGTATGGCGCGCCTGTCGGAATGACGTGATTGCGACAAGGAGCGGACGTCGTCCAGCCCATGCGCTGAGGCTTGCTCACTCCAGCGTTAGGTCGCTCCGCGGGCCGTTGAATGGAGATCGAAGAAGCCTACGGGCAGACCTTTAGCCCTCCGTCGATGATTGTTAAATCCAAAGAATCACCACAGGACGGTGGCCGACGAGCGAGTTTTCAGCAGCCCATTTCCGCAGCCTATTAATGTGAAACTTGGGAAGCTGCCGACATCAATTCCTCGGGATTCAGCGCTCTGAAGGTGTTGAGGCCATCCTCCAGAACTTCAGTGAAGTTCCAGCGTACGATGCCCGCCCGGTCGATTAGGAACTGACCGACAAGCTGCGCCTGGCTGGAAGCCATCGCCTGCTGATCGACTTCAGTAATCTCATATCCTTCCTTCTTGTTAAGAAATTCATTCATTGCCATGACGTCCATAGGCTCGGGCAACTCGCCCGGGAGATGGAACGGTATCGCCATGACCGTGTCCATCCCGACCTCGCGCAAGCCGAAAGCACGGTGCGAGGTCCGCTCCGGGTCGGATGCGGCGAGAAGATCGGGTGCCGGGTGGTAACGGAAATAGAGCCGCGCCCGCTCGACCGGCGTGTTGACCACCGCCAGGCATTCGACGCCTTTCTCACGCAGGGCCGGCTTGAGTTGCGCCATCGTCGCGACATGGCGCCGGCAGAACGGACAGTGCAGGCCTCGAAACAAACCGATCAACAACGGACTGCGGCCTCGAAAATCATCGAGCGCGATCTTGCCTTCGCGCGAGATCGCATCGAGTACAACATTCGGTGCCCGGTTGCCCGGCTGCAGCGGGCAGTCGACATTACTCGTGGACATGGACAACCTCCTCGCCCCGGATCAGTCAAGAAAAGGCAGCACACCCACTCTTCGGAGTTGAGCCTGTGCTGGGGGGCGCAAAAACTTCCTGCGCCAGGGCAAATTAGCTTTCGGCCTCTGCCATATTGCCGAGGTCGAGATTACGCGTGTTGCAAACGCATCATAACACGAAAATGCATCTGCGGGTCGCCCCGTTTCGCGAGCCGTCTCGAGCGCCGCAGTACACAATGGGTCGTTTCATCCGCGCCATGGCATGACACAGCGGCGAGACCGATTGGATCTTCAGATACGCGCGTCCTTGCGGTGTTTACGTCTGGAAACTTGGGCGGGCCTCGAAGTGACCGGATACCAAATGTCGTGAATGACCCACACTAGAGCACTCCCGAATGCTCTTGCGCTGAAGGTCCGAAGACGACGCTCAGCAGCTGTGCGCAACATCCTGGCCTGTGGTCCATTTCCAGCACGGACCGCCTCCAGGATCGCATTTTCAAGAGCAGGTCCAGGCGTTCTGGTCCCTAGTGGGCTTCACGGGTGGGCTGAGGCGTGCGAGTTTTCTGTCGCGGAGCGTGGAGGAAGAGGAACGTGAGGACCGCGAGCTTCGGCAGGCCAACGAGATTCTGCGCAAGGCGAGCGCGTATTTTGCCCAGGCGGAGCTCGACCGCCGATTCAAGCCATGATCGCGTTCATCGATGATCACCGAGAGGCGCATGATGTCAGCCGATCGTGTTGCCGATCGCCCCGTCGATATTCCAAAGCCTCGGTAGCCGGCGATTGTCGCGCGGAACGTTGAACTCCACAGAGGGAAACTTTACGACTTGAGCGGCCTTCTGGAGGGGTAGCCGGGCCAGGGTCGGCCCGACCTTTTGCGGTGTCCGATCAATGGATCCTAAGAAATGACAAAGTTGCTCTGAGGCTGGCCGTGCTTGGCATTCTTGCAAACCGCACCTACCGCCATCTCTTCGCGGCTCAGGTCATCGCCTTGATCGGCACCGGCCTTGCCACGGTTGCTCTCGGTCTTTTGGCATTCGAACTGGCGGGCGGTGAGGCCGGCGCGGTGCTCGGGACGGCGCTCGCCATCAAGATGATAGCCTATGTCGGCGTCGCGCCCGTAGCTGCTGCTTTCGCCGAACGGTTGCCGCGGCGCGCGATGCTGGTGAGTCTGGACCTTGTCCGGGCGGCGGTGGCGGTGCTTCTGCCCTTCGTCGTCGAAGTCTGGCAGGTCTATGTGCTCATCTTCGTCCTGCAGTCGGCTTCGGCTGCATTCACGCCGACCTTTCAAGCCACCATTCCCGATGTCTTGCCCGACGAGAAGGGATACACAAGGGCGCTTTCTTTATCGCGGCTCGCCTACGATCTGGAAAGCCTTGTCAGTCCGATGCTCGCCGCCGCCCTGCTGACGGTGGTCAGCTTCCACAGCCTGTTCGCAGGTACTGTGATCGGTTTCCTGGTCTCCGCTGCGCTGGTTGTCTCGGTTATGCTCCCCAGTCCAAGGCCCTCCACGCCGCGTGGCATCTACGAGCGCACCACGCGCGGAACCCGCATTTACCTGGCGACACCACGTCTACGGGGATTGCTGGCTGTCAATATGGCGGTCGCCGCAGCGGGCGCGATGGTGATCGTCAACACGGTCGTCATTGTGCAGGGAGAATTCGGCCTCACCCAGCGGGCAACTGCACTGGCGCTGGCCGCTTTCGGTGGCGGATCGATGCTTGCGGCACTTGCGCTGCCAAAGCTGCTCGAGCTCGTTCCCGACCGCTCGGCCATGCTCGCGGGCGTTCTCCTGCTGGTCTGCGGTCTCCTTTTCGGTGTGGCGGTTTCCAGCTATCAAGGGCTTTTGCCGCTCTGGTTTGCGCTCGGGTTGGGATATTTAGGC
>NZ_RZSW01000556.1:0-4007 GCF_003997375.1 Mesorhizobium sp. M5C.F.Ca.IN.020.29.1.1
GGCATCAACGAAGCGCTGCCGCGCGGCAAGGGCCGCCGGCCACTGGCCGTCATCTTCCGCCGACCAGACGCCCGAGAATTCCGACAGGGCAGCAGCCACGCGCTCCGCCTTGCCGGGAAACGTCCCGATCGAATGGTAGAGAAAATAACCAGACACGACGCTTTTGCTCCTTGTGATCATGTGATCACAAAACCGAATACGGATCAATCGCTGCCCGCGAACAAATGTGATTCATCGGGAAAATCGGGGGCTATTTTTTCCGACCGCGAGTGGTCGCGGATCGGCACTTTCCCGCGTCGATTTGGCGTTTCAATCCGCAGCGGAGCTTCAGGAGGCTTTGCCGAACCCGGCGAACTCGACCGGCCTGGTTTCCGGCACGTCGGGGCAGATTGCGCGCAGCGTCTCCTGCGTCGTCCTGATGTCTTCAATCACCTCTTCGCGGGCGCGGGCAAAATCGCGATCCTTCAGTGCTGCGATGATCGCAGTGTGCCGCCCGGACGGCTCCATCGTGCCGGCGCGCATCAAGGGCGCGACATGGTTGGACAACAGCCGCATATAGGGGCCGAAGCGCAGCCACAGCGTCTCGATCAACTGAAACAGCACGTCGGAGCCGGAGGCGCGGTAGATGGTGAAATGGAACTGCTGGTTCTTGGCGATCAGTTCGTAGATGCTGCCGTTGCGCCCGATCGCCTTCTGGTCGGCGGTGATCCTCTGCAATGTGGCTATCTCGGAAGCGGTCAGGCGCGGCGCCCCGAGCTCGGCCGCCAGCCCTTCGACGGCGACGCGCGCCCGGCAGAGATCGTCGAGCCGCGCGCGGGTGACGACCGGCACGCAGGCCGAGCCGTTCTGCGATATCTCCAGCGCGTTCTCGGCGGCGAGCCGCCGCAAGGCCTCACGCACCGGCATGTTCGAGGTGCCGAAGGCTTCGGCCAGCGAGGCTATGGTCAGCACCTGGGCCGGATCGAAGCTGCCGACCATCAGGGCATGCCGAAGCTGCTGGTAGACACCATCCTGGACGGTCACACGTCCCGATACCGGTTCAAATCCCAGAGCCACGGTTTCGCTTTTCCTCCCGACAGAAGCTATGTGCGGTCATTGCCCAACCGAACGCAGGCATGATCATCTGATCACAAGATGGGCGTTAAGCCAAGCGGTCTGGGTGGCACGCTGGGGGCAATCGCTCTCAGCCTCCCCCTCTTCCGTGAAGAAACTGGGAGAAAAAGGGCGCCAGCGTTTGGCTCTCCCTTCTCGCCTTGTGAGAGAAGGTGGCCGAGCGAAGCTCGGACGGATGAGGGGTGTTCCAGCTTGGCGTCGACCGCGCTCCGTCCAACACCCCTCAACCGTCTCGGCGCTACGCGCCGATTCACCTTCTCCCACAACAAAGGGAGAAGGGAAGCACGCCTCGCCTCAGTCCGGGATCACCGCCGTGGCCTGAATCTCCACCTTGGCGCGATCCTCGACCAGCGCCATCACCTGCATGGCGGCCATGGCCGGAAAATGTCGTCCGATGACCTCGCGATAGGCCTCGCCGACGCCCCTGAGGTTGGCCAGATACTCGGACTTGTCGGTAAAGTACCAGGTCATCGAGGTGATATGCTCAGGCTTGGCGCCGGCCTCGGCGAGCACCGCGACGATGTTGGTAAGTGTCTGCCGCACCTGGCCGACAAAATCATCGGTTTCGAACCGACCTTGCCCGGTCCAGCCGACCTGGCCGCCGATGAAGATAAGCTGCCCGCGCGCGGCGACGCCATTGGCGTAACCGATTGGTTTCGCCCAGCCTTCCGGCTGCAGGATGGTGTGCATATCAAGCCTCCCGATACTCAAATCCGGTCGCAGTGTTCAAAATTCGAAACCAGCAATTTTCTGTCGCAAGCTCGGTCTCAGGCCGCTCCCATCACTTGCCTGGCGATGACCACCTTCTGCACGTCGGATGCGCCCTCATAGATGCGCAGCGCGCGGATCTCGCGATAGAGGCTTTCGATGATGTGGCCCTTACGCACGCCGTCACCACCATGCAGCTGCACGGCCTTGTCGATCACCTCTTGCGCCTTGTCGGTGGCGAACAGCTTGGCCATCGCCGCTTCGCGGGTGACACGGGCGGCGCCCTTGTCCTTGGTCCAGGCGGCGCGGTAGACCAGCAGGGCAGCGGTATCGACATCAAGCGCCATGTCGGCGATGTGGCCCTGCACCATTTGCAGCTCGGCCATCGCAGCGCCGAACAGTTTGCGCTCGGCCACTCTTGTGATGCTTTCGTCCAGCGCGCGCCGGGCAAAGCCGAGTGCCGCCGCGCCGACCGTCGAGCGGAACACGTCGAGCACCGACATGGCGAGACGGAAACCGTCGCCTGGCTTGCCGATCAATGCCGAGGCCGGAACGCGGACATTGTCGAAGAACAGGCGTGCAAGCGGATGCGGCGCGATCACCTCCAGCCGCTCGGCGATTGTCAGGCCCTCGGTGTCTGCAGGCACGATGAAGGCGGAAAGCCCTTTGGCGCCGGGCGCCTCGCCAGTGCGAGCGAAAACGACGTAGAGATCGGCAATGCCGCCATTGGAAATCCAGGTCTTTTCGCCTGACAGAACATAGTCGTCGCCGTCGCGCGCGGCCGTCATCTCCATATTGGCGACGTCAGATCCGGAGCGTGGCTCCGACAGCGCGAACGCGGAAATCGCTTCGCCGGCGCGTGTCTTCGCCAGCCAGCGCTGCTGGTCGGGCGTTCCGAACAGGCTGAGCGCCCCGGTGCCGAGCCCTTGCATGGCGAAGACGAAGTCGGCCAGTCCGTCATGCCGGGCCAGCGTCTCGCGCGTAATGCACAGCATGCGCACATCAAGCGGCCCGGGGTTTGCGATGTCGAGCGCCGTCGATTTCAACCAGCCGTCTTGGCCGAGCCTCGCCACCAGAGCGCGGCAGGCGGCATCGACGTCGTCATGCGCGACCGGCAGGTTTCTTCCGCACCAGGCGTCCAGCCGCTCGGCAAGCTCGCGATGGCGATCCTCGAAGAACGGCCAGTTGAGAAAGGAGCGGTCAGGCATGGGAATGCCTCGTCCCGAACTGCACTCCACGGCGCCCCCCTCTGTCCGTTCTTATGGATGCAGCTCTCATCCTAATTGCCCTCGAACACCGGCTTCTGCTTGGCGACGAAAGCCGTGTACGCCCGCTTGAAATCGCCGGTCTGCATGCAGATCGCCTGCGCCTGCGCTTCCGCCTCGATCGCCTGGTCGAGGCCCATCGACCATTCCTGGTTCAACTGCGTCTTGGTGATGCCGTGGGCGAAGGTCGGGCCGGAAACGATGCGCGTAACCATGTCGAGCGCGTCGGCTTCAAGCGCCGCCGCATCGACCAGCCGGTTGTAGAAACCCCAG
The DNA here is from genome assembly GCF_003997375.1 of Mesorhizobium sp. M5C.F.Ca.IN.020.29.1.1. NCBI lineage: Bacteria > Pseudomonadati > Pseudomonadota > Alphaproteobacteria > Hyphomicrobiales > Phyllobacteriaceae > Mesorhizobium > Mesorhizobium sp. M5C.F.Ca.IN.020.29.1.1. The sequence continues at coordinate 3,360 of NZ_RZSW01000556.1, forward strand.
CGCTCGCCCTCCTCAGCACTCATCGTCCGGCCGGTGTAAAGCAGCTCGGCGGCGCGGCCCTGGCCGATAATACGCGGCAGGATCGCGCAGGCGCCCATGTCGCAGCCGGCAAGACCGACACGCGTGAACAGGAACGCGGTCTTGGCCTCAGGCGTGGCGATACGGATGTCGGACGCCATGGCGATGATGGCACCGGCGCCCACCGCCGCGCCGTCGACCGCCGCAATGATCGGCTTGCCGCAATTGAGCATCGCCTTGACGAAATCGCCGGTCATTCGGGTGAAGGCGAGCAATGCCTTCATGTCCATCTTCACCAGCGGGCCGATGATGTCGTGAACATCGCCGCCGGAGCAGAAATTGCCGCCATTGGGCAGGAACACCACCGCATCGACGTCGTCGGCATAGACGAGGTCGCGAAAAGTATCGCGCAGCTCGGCATAGCTTTCGAAGGTCAGCGGGTTCTTGCGCTCCGGGCGGTCGAGCCGGATATTTGCGATCTTGCCTTCGACCTGCCAGAGGAAATGCTTCGGCTTGCGGCCGGCCATCTTTGTCATTCCCGTCCCTCCCAATTGCTGCGGAAGGAATTCAGCATGCCGGTCAGCCGGCGCGCCTCGTCCTCGCTCACGTCGCCCAGCAGCTCGCCGATCC
>NZ_RZSW01000557.1:0-4004 GCF_003997375.1 Mesorhizobium sp. M5C.F.Ca.IN.020.29.1.1
GGATTGCTTATCTGATCACCGGTTTCATCGGCGCCTGCCTGCTGATCTGGGTAGGGCGCATGGTGCGCCGTTAGCTGCTGAACTCTTGCCATGCGAAAACGGCTGTGGCGGCATGCGCCGCCGCGGCCTTTTTCTTTGCAGCGAAAAGTCCTAGATGACTTGTGAAAGCGACCGCCGGAAGGCAATCGCGAATGAACTGGATTTCTGATGGTCACCGTCCTCGACACGATCGCCAATGCGCCGCGCCTGAGGCATCCTGAAAAGGCGCACAAGCCTGACCAGGATGTGCTGCGCAAGCCCGACTGGATCCGCGTCAAGGCGCCGATGTCAAAAGGCTATGCCGAGACGCGCGAAATCGTGAAGTCGCACAGACTCGTGACGGTGTGCGAAGAGGCCGGTTGCCCCAATATCGGTGAGTGCTGGGAAAAGAAGCACGCCACCTTCATGATCATGGGTGAGATCTGCACGCGCGCCTGTGCCTTCTGCAACGTCGCCACCGGCATTCCGACAGCGCTCGATCCCGGTGAACCGGCGCGCATCGCCCATGCGGTCAAGCAAATGGGTCTGAGCCATGTCGTAATCACCTCAGTCGACCGCGACGATCTCGCCGATGGCGGAGCTCAGCACTTTGCCGAGGTCATCCGCGCCATCAGGGCGGCAACGCCTTCGACGACGATCGAAATCCTGACGCCCGACTTCCTGCGCAAGGAAGGTGCGCTGGAGATCGTGGTGGCGGCGGAGCCGGACGTGTTCAACCACAATCTGGAGACCGTACCGTCGAACTATCTGACGGTCCGGCCCGGCGCCCGCTATTTTCATTCGATTAGGCTCCTGCAGCGGGTCAAGGAACTCGACCCGTCGATCTTCACCAAATCCGGCATCATGGTTGGCCTCGGCGAGGAGCGGAACGAGATACTGCAGTTGATGGATGATCTGCGTTCGGCCAATGTCGACTTCATGACCATCGGCCAGTATCTGCAGCCGTCGAAGAAACACCACCCTGTGATCCGTTTCGTCACGCCGGAGGAATTCAAGTCCTTCGAGACGATCGGCAAGACCAAGGGCTTCCTGCTGGTGGCATCGAGCCCGCTAACGCGTTCGTCACATCACGCCGGCGACGATTTCGCCAAGCTGCGCGCGGCAAGGGAAGCGTTTCTCAGGAAGTCCGCCTAACACACTGGTTTCATGCCACAATTCGAAGCCCACCGCCGCGTTGCGCATACGCCGGAACAGATGTTCGCTCTGGTCGCCGATGTCGAATCCTATCCGCAATTCCTGCCGCTTTGCGAGGCGCTGACGGTTCGCTCGCGCAAGGAACGCGACGGACGCACCCTGCTCGTCGCCGACATGAGCATCGGCTACAAGGCGATCCGCGAGACTTTCACCACGCAGGTGCTGCTAAAACCTGGCGAGAAGGCCATCGACGTCAAATACATCGACGGTCCATTCAAATATCTGAGCAACGCCTGGCGTTTCGAGCCGGCCGACGGCGGTTGCAATGTCTGCTTCTTCATCGACTACGAATTCAAGAGCCGTATTCTGGGTGCGGTGATGGGAGCGATGTTCGATCGCGCCTTCCGCATGTTTTCCGAGGCGTTCGAGAAGCGCGCCGACGTCATCTATGGCGCAACGCCGGCAGCCTGATCCGCAGCGAGTGCGCGCAAGCCCAGTTCAAGCGCATGCCTGACCGTCTCCCGGCGGATGAAATCGCGGCCTTTGTCGGCGAACAACTGACATTCGCTGACGACCGGCCGGCCAGTCAAGGCGATACCGAACCAGACCAGGCCGACGGGCTTTTCCGCCGAGCCGCCGCCCGGACCGGCAATGCCGGTAACGGCAAGGGTGAGTCCGGCGCCCGAATGCGCCAACGCGCCGGCCGCCATCTCGACTGCGGTTTCCCGCGAGACCGCGCCGTGCGTCTCAAGTGTGGCGGCGGAAACGCCGAGCATCTCAGTCTTGGCCTGGTTGGAATAGGTGATGAAACCCCGGTCGACCACCGTGGAAGAGCCGGCGATGTCGGTAAGGGCGGCGATGATCATGCCACCTGTGCAGCTTTCGGCCGTCGCCAGCATGATGCCACGCTGTCGGCAGGCCTGAAGCAGGGCATCTGCGAGATCGCTGTTGCTCATTCGGGGACATCCCCCGGAAACACGACGCTGGCGGTCGCGATAGCCGCTATGCCTTCCTCGCGTCCGACAAAGCCGAGCTTTTCGTTGGTTGTTGCCTTGATAGAGATACGGTCCCGGGAAATTGCCAGCATTTCCGAAAGGGTTTCGGTCATTGCTTCGCGATGTGGGCCGACCCGGGGCGCCTCGCAGATCAGCGTGATGTCGGCATTGGCGATGCGCCCGCCGCGCGCACGCACCAGTCTTGCCGCATGTTCGACGAAGATCCGCGAGGCCACGCCTTTCCACTGCGGATCCGACGGCGGGAAATGCGTGCCGATGTCGCCGGCGCCGCAGGTGGCGAGCAGCGCGTCGGTCAAGGCGTGCAGGCCGACATCGGCGTCCGAATGGCCGGCCAGTTTCTTGTCGTGCGGGATGGAGACGCCGCACAGGACGACATGGTCACCGGGCTCGAAGGCATGGACGTCGTAGCCATTGCCGGTGCGGATGTCCGGAAAACGCAGCCGCTCGCCGGAAAGCCGCTGATCCGCCATCGAAATATCCCTTGCCCAGGTGAGCTTGACATTGTCCGGCGAGCCCGGAACGATTTTCACCGGAATATGCGCCCATTCGGCAATCGCGGCATCGTCGGTGAAGTCCGCCTTGCCCAAGCGATGGGCCTTTTCGTGGGCGGCCAGGATCGGCCAGAACGGGAAGCCTTGCGGCGTCTGGGCGGCATGAAGCCCGTTCCTGGAAACCGTCTCGCGGATCATGCCGGCGGCCGACTCACGTTTCAGCGTGTCGGCGACGGGTAAGGCAGGCAGCGCTCCCTGGCGCTCGCCGATAGCGGCGATCGTACGGTCTATCAATTCGGCGTCGACGAACGGGCGAACGGCATCATGGACCAGAACCTGGCTCGGTGCATGGCCTCTCAGCGCAAGCAGCCCGAGCCGGACGGAGTCCTGCCTGGACGCGCCACCGGTCACCGTGATGACTCGATCGGCGTTGGCTCCGGCGGCGCTGCGAAAAAGCGCGCTGTCGTCGGCGTGGATTGCGACGACGACAGGACCGATTCTCGGATGCGCCAAAAACATATCCAATGTGCGCGCGATAACGGCATGGCCACCGATCCTCTGGTATTGCTTCGGGCCGTCGGCCTGACCGGCGCGCGCGCCGCGGCCGGCGGCGACGATAACCACGGCAACCCTAGAGTCCGTAGCCAAAGCTGGCATTTCGCTTGCGTCTGTCATGCCGAGACGCTTAGCGCATGATCCCGAAAAGTGGAATCGCTTTTCGGAAGAGATCATGCGCAGATGCAAAGTGCCAAAGGGTCCTTTCCTAAGGACGTACGCCGCTTAGGGCGCGGTTATGGGCCGAAGGCCAGCATTTTTCCCAAATGCGCCTCAATGTGACGTCATTGCGCGTTGCACATTGCTGCCATTCTGGCTAGAGATTGTGCAGCAACTAAAGATGCTTGGTTTTTGTGCATGTTTGACCTCACCAAATTGGCTTCGCCGCTGGACGCGGGTAATGTGAGAATCCGCAATCGCGCTTTTCTCGCGCCGATGTCGGGCATAACCGATGAGCCGTTCCGGCAGCGCGCCTATGCGCATGGCGCCGGATTGGTCGTGTCGGAGATGGTGGCGAGCGGCGAGCTTGCCAGGGGCAGGGCCGGTTGTGGCCTTCGCATCCGCCATTCCGGGCTGCCTGTGCACATGGTCCAGCTTGCCGGCCATGAGGCGGCGCATATGGCCGAGGGCGCTCGAATCGCGGCGGGCGAGGGCGCCGACATCATCGACATCAACATGGGCTGCCCGGCCAAGAAGGTGACGGGCGGCTATGCCGGTTCGGCGCTGATGCGCGATCTCAATCACGCTTTGTCGTTGATTGAGGCGGTGG
>NZ_RZSW01000558.1:0-4003 GCF_003997375.1 Mesorhizobium sp. M5C.F.Ca.IN.020.29.1.1
ATATTGACTACGGATTGGAATTATTATTTCATATTACCGGCGCCACGCTGCCGCTCGCGCGTGTACCCCAAGACAACAAGGCTGATGGGAGGTTCGAATGGGCGAAGCCATGGACGCGAAACATGCGCCGCTCGACGTCATCACCATTGGCCGCGCCTCGGTCGATCTCTATGGCCAGCAGATCGGCTCGCGCTTGGAGGACATCACCTCCTTTGCCAAGTCGGTCGGCGGCTGTCCGGCCAACATTTCGGTCGGCACGGCGAGGCTCGGCCTGCGCTCGGCGCTGCTCACTCGCGTCGGCGACGAGCAGATGGGCCGCTTCATCCGCGAGCAGCTGACGCGCGAAGGGGTTTCGGTCGACGGCCTCAAGACCGACCCGGACCGGCTGACCGCGCTGGTGCTGCTGTCGGTCGAGGACGAAGGCGTCTCGCCGATGATCTTCTATCGCAGCGACTGCGCCGACATGGCGCTGGCGGAGGAGGACATCGACGAAGCGTTCATCGCCTCGGCGCGCGCCATCGTCGTCACGGGCACGCATTTTTCGCGGCCCAACAGCGATGCCGCCCAGCGCAAGGCGATCCGCGCCATCAAGGCCAATGGCGGCAAGGTGGTGTTCGACATCGACTACCGCCCCAATCTCTGGGGCCTTGCCGGCCATGCCGAAGGGTTCGAGCGCTACGTGAAATCCGACCGGGTCTCCGCCCGGCTGAAGACGGTGCTGCCCGACTGCGACCTGATCGTCGGCACCGAAGAAGAGATCATGATCGCCTCCGGCACTGACGATTGCCTCAGCGCGTTGAAGACGATCCGCTCGCTGTCCAAGGCCACTATCGTGCTGAAGCGCGGCGCCATGGGCTGCATCGTCTATGACGGGCCGATCAGCGATGATCTCGAAGACGGCATTGTCGGCAAGGGTTTTCCGATCGAGGTCTATAATGTGCTCGGCGCCGGCGATGCCTTCATGTCGGGCTTCCTGCGCGGCTGGCTCGGCGAGGAAAGCCTAGCGACGGCGGCGACCTGGGCCAATGCCTGCGGCGCTTTCGCCGTGTCGCGGCTGCTCTGCGCGCCGGAATACCCGACCTTCGAGGAATTGCAGTTCTTCCTGAAGAACGGCAGCAGGCATCTGGCGTTGCGCAAGGACGAGGCGATCAACCATATCCATTGGGCGACGACGCGCCGGCGCGTCATTCCCTCGCTGATGGCGCTGGCCTGCGATCACCGTATCCAGCTTGACGATGTCGCCGCGAAAGCCGGCGCCGATCCGTCGCGCATCCATGATTTCAAGGTGCTGACGGTCAAGGCGGCGGCAAAGGTCGCCGCCGGCCGCGCCGGATACGGCATGCTGCTCGACGAGAAATACGGCCGCGAGGCGATGTTCGAATTTGCCCGCCATTCCTTCGCCTGGCTCGGCCGGCCGGTCGAGCTGCCGGGATCGCGGCCGCTTCGTTTTGAATTCTCGCAGGACATCGGCTCGCAATTGATCGAGTGGCCGGTCGACCATTGCATCAAATGCCTGTGCTTCTATCACCCCGACGACCCGGAGCCGCTGAAGACCGAGCAGCAGCAGAAGCTCAAAAGCCTGTTCGAGGCCGCGCGGAAAGTGGGAAGAGAACTTCTCATCGAGATCATCGCCGGCAAGCACGGCGAGCTCGACGACACGACGATCCCGCGCGCGCTGGAGGAACTCTATGCGCTCGATATCAAGCCCGACTGGTGGAAGCTCGAACCGCAGACTTCGGCCGGGGCTTGGGCAAAGATCGAGGCGGTGATCCTGAAGAACGATCCGTGGTGCCGTGGGGTTGTGCTGCTCGGCCTCGAAGCGCCGCAGGACGAGCTGGAAGCGGCCTTCGCTGCCACCGCCAAAGCGCCCATCGTCAAGGGCTTCGCCGTCGGACGCACCATCTTCATCAACGCGGCCGAACAGTGGTTTGCGGGCAAGATGTCGGACGACGAGGCAGTGGCCGACATGGCGTCGCGCTTCGAGAGACTAACCGAGGCATGGCTTGCCGCGCGCGGCCGCAAAGCAGCATAAGAAGGCGCGGCATTGGGACTGCGGAGGAAAACAAGATGACCAAGACAATCCGCCTGACGATGGCGCAGGCGCTGACCCGCTTTCTTGCCCGCCAGATGACCGAGATCGACGGCAAAAAAATGCCGATCTTCGGCGGGGCCTGGGCGATCTTCGGCCATGGCAATGTCGCCGGTGTCGGCGAGGCGCTCTACCAGGTGCGTGACGAATTGCTGACCTTCCGCGCCCACAACGAACAGGCGATGGCGCATGCGGCGATCGCCTACGCCAAGGCCAATTTCCGTCGCCGCTTCATGGCCACGACAAGTTCGATCGGCCCCGGCGCGCTCAACATGGTGACGGCGGCAGCACTTGCGCATGTAAACAGGTTGCCTGTCCTGTTTCTGCCCGGCGATGTCTTCGCCAATCGCATCCCCGACCCTGTCCTGCAGCAGGCCGAGAATTTCTCCGACGGCACGGCGACGGTCAATGACTGCTTTAAGCCCGTGTCGCGCTATTTCGACCGCATCACCCGGCCCGAGCAGATCATCCCGGCGCTCAATCGCGCCATGCAGGTGCTGACCGATCCGGCCGAATGCGGACCGGTGACGCTGGCGCTCTGCCAGGACGTGCAGGCCGAAGCCTATGACTACCCCGAGAGCCTCTTTGCCGAACGGGTCTGGAACCAGCGCCGGCCGCGTCCGGACCGTAGGGAATTGGCGGCCGCGGTGGCGGCGCTGAAGGAGGCAAGAAAGCCGTTAGTGATTGCCGGCGGCGGCGTGCTTTATTCGCAGGCTTCCGGCGAATTGGCGAAGCTGGTGCAAGGCGCCGGCATCCCGGTCTGCGAGACGCAGGGCGGTAAATCCTCGCTGCCGGACGATCATCCGCTCAACATGGCGGCGGTCGGCGTCACCGGCACTTCGGCGGCCAACCGGCTGGCTGAAGAAGCCGACGTCGTGCTTGCCGTCGGCACCAGGCTGCAGGATTTCACCACCGGCTCGTGGGCGCTGTTCAAGAATTCCGGCAAGACCATCATCGGGCTGAACGTCCAGCCTTTCGATGCGGGAAAACACCAGGCGCTGCCGCTGGTCGCCGATGCGGCGGAAGGGCTCGCCGAGCTTGACGCGGCGCTGAACGGCTGGAAGGCGCCGGCTGCCTGGACCGACAATGCGGCCAGGGGCAAGAAGGACTGGCAGGCCGATGCAGACAAGGTGACGGCGTCGACCAATGCCGCCTACCCGTCCGACGCGCAAGTGATCGGCGCCGTGCAGCGCGCCATGGGCTCCGGCGTGATATTGCTTCATGCCGCCGGCGGCCTGCCCGGCGAGTTACACAAGCTCTGGCAGGCGGGCGCGCCCGGCTCCTACCACGCCGAATACGGCTTCTCGACCATGGGCTACGAGATCGCTGGCGGGCTCGGCGCCAAAATGGCGAAGCCCGACGAGGAGGTCGTCGTGATGATCGGCGACGGCTCCTATCTGATGCTCAATTCCGAGATCGCGACCTCGGTCATGCTCGGCCTCAAGCTGACCATCGTGCTGCTCGATAACAGAGGCTATGGCTGCATCAACCGGCTGCAGATGGCGACCGGCGGCGCCAACTTCAACAATCTGCTGAAGGACGCACGCCATGAGATATTGCCCGACATCGACTTCGCGGCGCATGCGGTAAGCCTCGGCGCCATCGCTGAGAAGGTTTCCTCGGTCGCCGGGCTGGAAACGGCGCTGGCGCAAGCGAAGAAGAATACAAGGACCACAGTGCTGGTCATCGACACCGATCCGCTAGTTTCGACCGAAGCCGGTGGAAGCTGGTGGGACGTTGCCGTGCCGGAAGTCTCGACACGGCCGCAAGTGAATGCGGCGCGCAGAGCCTATGATGAAAAGCGGCAGATGCAGAAGATTGGAGATTGATGTCGGCGCTGCCAAGCCCCTATCTCCCCCTTGTGGGGAGGTCGGACCGAAGGTCCGGGTGGGGGTCGGGCGCCGCACCCCCACC
>NZ_RZSW01000559.1:0-3976 GCF_003997375.1 Mesorhizobium sp. M5C.F.Ca.IN.020.29.1.1
GGTGGTAGCTCGACCGCGGATTCATCTGCGCCGGACGGACCGTATAGAAGCCTTCCGGCGCCTGGCGGTCGCCTTCGGTGAATTTGGGGCCCAGCTTGCCCGACCATTTGCAGATGTCGTAGCTGGCGACCAAGTCGTAGCGGCCGTTGGTCTTGGCCTTCCAGATTTCGAGCTTGCCCTCTTCCTTGAAGATGCGGGCCATCACCGGCGAGGTGCGGGTCATGCCCTTGGCGTTCATGCTGGCCAGGATCTTGTCGGGCAGCGGCTTATTGGCGTGGGGGGCAAAATCCTTCATCGAAGAATCATTGCAGCCGGCGACGCCTATCGCGGCAATCAGAAGTCCGGTGCGGGCAAGCTTGGCAAACATGGATATGGCTATGTCTTTTCTTTCGGACCGCAGGCATCAGCGCCGTCAGGCCCAACCCTAAGCCCATTAACCTTGAAAATTCCTTACCGCAAGCGCCGGACGCATCCCCTTACAGCAATTTGATTGAACCGAATGCCGCGGCATTTTTGTGGCGGAAGCGCTCAATCTCGCCACATTACGGCGCGGACACCCATCTTGCCTAAAGGTTTCGCCCCATAGCCAGGTATTTTTCGCGGCGCTGTTCGCGAAAATCGGTGTTGGCGCCGGAGAACTCCTTCATCGTCTTGGCGATGAGGTCGCCGGTGGCGGCAATCACCGTTTCCGGGCCACGATGGGCGCCGCCGAGCGGTTCGGCAATGATGGCGTCGATGATCTTCAGCTCCAGCAGATCCTGGGCGGTGATCTTCATGTTGGTCGCCGCATCCTTCGAGCGGGTGGTGTCGCGCCACAGGATCGAGGCGGCGCCCTCCGGCGAGATCACCGAATAGATGGCATGCTCGAGCATGTAGACGCGGTTGGCGGTGGCGATGGCGATGGCACCGCCCGAGCCGCCTTCGCCGATGACAACCGAGATCGACGGCACCTTCAGGCCGAGACAGGCCGAGGTCGAGCGGGCGATGGCTTCGGCCTGGCCGCGCTCCTCGGCATTGACGCCGGGATAGGCGCCGGCCGTGTCGACCAGCGTCAGCAACGGGATGTTGAAGCGATCGGCGAGTTCCATCAGCCGCACCGCCTTGCGATAGCCCTCCGGCCGTACCGAGCCGAAATTATGCTTCAGCCGGCTGGCCGTGTCGGAACCCTTTTCCTGGCCGATGATCGCCACCGGCTCGCCGCGGAAGCGGGCGAAGCCGCCGACGATCGCCTGGTCCTCGCCGAAATTGCGGTCGCCGGCAAGCGGCGTGAAATCGTTGAACAGGCCCTTTATGTAGTCGACGCAATGCGGTCTGTCCGGATGGCGCGCCACCTGCACCTTCTGCCACGGGGTCAGCGCCCTATAAGTGTCGCGCAATGCGTCACGCACGCGTTTCTCGAGACGGCTGATCTCATCGCCGACATCGACCGCCTCGCCATTCTCTGCGAGCTTCTTCAGCTCGACAATCTTGCCTTCGAGATCGGCAACCGGCTTTTCGAAATCGAGGTAATTGTACATTCTTGAGCGGACCGATAAGCCGGGAGGCAATGACTGACGGAACCTGGGAAATAGAGGCGCCGGGCGGTGGAACGTCGTCCTCACATAGCGATATGACGTCTAGTCGGCAAGCGGATGATGATCCTTGACCAGCCGCACCAGCCGCTCCTCCAGCACATGCGTGTAAATCTGCGTCGTTGAAATATCGGCATGGCCAAGCAACTGCTGCACGGCCCTGAGATCGGCGCCGTTCTGCAGGAGATGGCTGGCGAAAGCATGGCGCAGCACATGCGGCGATATTTTCGCAGAGGCGATGCCGGCGCGCGCGGCAAGACCCTTCAGGTCGCGGGCGAAAACCTGCCTGGAGAGATAGCCGCTGTCGCTTGCTGCTGGAAAAAGGAACGGGCTATCTGCGAAAGCCGGCACCGTTGCCCGGGCAGCGAGCCAGGCCCGCATTGCCATGCGCGCCTTTGCCGACAGCGGCACCATGCGTTCCTTGTCACCCTTGCCGCGCACCATGAAGAAACGATCGTCGCGCAGCGCCACCGTGACCGGCAGGCCGACCAGTTCGGAAACGCGCAGGCCGGTGGCGTAGAGCACCTCGACCAGCGCATGCAGGCGCAGCGCCGCCAGGTTGTCGCCATCGTTCAGCGAGGCGTCAGCTGCCTCCTGCGCTGCACGGTCGATCAGCCGGCCGGTGTCGGCCTCGCTCATCGTCTTCGGCAGCGGCCGGCCCTTCTTCGGACTGTCCAAGGTTCCGGTCGGGTCGTCGCCGCGCAGGCCTTCTGCATAGAGGAACTTGAAGAACTGGCGGATCGCCGACAGTTTGCGTGCCTGCGAGGTGGCAGCAAAACCGCGCGCCGCGATCTCGTCGAGATAGCCGCGGATATCGGCGGCGGCGGCACCCGCGAGCCCGCCGTCGATCTCGGCCGAAGCGTCTTCGAGGTCGCGGCGATAGCTGGAAAGCGTGTTTTCGGCAGCGCCGCGCTCGGCACTCATCATTTCCAAAAAGGCTTCGATGCGGGCCGCGCTATTCATTTCTTTTGGGTCAGTTTTTCTTGGGGTTCAGCTTTTCGGGAGGAATGCGTACGCTCATTTCGGTCTTTCTCGGCTCGACGAACATCGCCAGAGCGAACATCGTGCCATAGACAATGCCGGCCAGAATCGCGAGCGTCACGACAAAGCGGAACAGTGTCGGCATCAATTTTCGCCCGTCTTCTTGTTCTGCGTTTCCAAACCCTGTGCCTTTATGAGACGCCAATCCGGCCAATTCAAGGGCGAAGCTCGGACGACGCTCGGCGCCGCCACGCTTGACGCAATCAGGCTTTTGATGTCGATACGCCGACAAAGAGGGCCTAAGCAGGCATTCGTGGGCTGGCCCACGAATGCCTGCTTAGATTCTTTGGCTTGTCGCAGTTCTTGTCGCCAAACCGTAGGACACTTGGCGGAACCTGCTTAGAAACATCATGGTGTCATGAACGCACTACCAGCAAATCCTCCCGATGAGAGCCATGCCGCGCTGCTCGGCCGGCTGGGCAACCGTTCCATCGTCTTTGTCGGCCTTATGGGCGCCGGCAAGACGGCGATCGGCCGCAAGGTGGCGGGCATCCTGGGACTGCCTTTCATCGACAGCGATCAGGAGATCGAAAGCGTGTCGCGCATGAGCGTCCCTGAATTGTTCGAACGCTATGGCGAGACCGAGTTCCGGGCGCTGGAGCAGCGGGTCATCCTGCGCGTGCTGGAACATGGTCCGCAGGTGCTGTCGACGGGCGGCGGCGCCTTCATGAGTGCGCAGACGCGGGAGGCCATTGCCGGCCATGGCGTGTCGGTATGGCTGAAGGCCGAGATCGACCTCTTGATGGACCGCGTTTCCAAGAAGCAGAACCGGCCGCTCCTGAAAAGCGCCGACCCCCGCGCCGTGATCGAGCGGTTGATGGCTGAGCGCTATCCGGTCTACGCAGCCGCCGATGTCACCGTGCCGACCCGCGACGATCGCAAGGAGGTCATCGCGGCCGAGGTGGTGAATGCGCTTTGCGGGTATTTCGGCGTTGCGGCCGCGACAGGCGAGGTGCGGTCGTGAGCACCAATACGAACGTCACCGTCGAAGTCGGGCTCGGCGATCGTGCCTATGACATATTGATCGGCTCCGGCCTGCTTTTGCGCGCCGGCAGCGAGATTTCGCGCCGCCTGCCCGGCACGCGCGCCGCAGTGGTCACCGACGTCAACGTCGCCGCAGCACACCTCGAGACGTTGAAGGCCGGCCTTGAAAAGAGCGGCATCCAGCCCGCCGAAATCACGTTGCCGGCTGGGGAAAAGACCAAGAGTTTCGCGCATCTCGAAGAGGTGGTGGACGGCGTGCTCGCCGCAAGACTGGAACGCGGCGATGTCGTCATCGCGCTCGGTGGCGGTGTCATCGGCGATCTGGCCGGATTTGCCGCCGGCATCGTGCGCCGCGGCATGAATTTCGTGCAGGTCCCGAC
>NZ_RZSW01000055.1:0-18504 GCF_003997375.1 Mesorhizobium sp. M5C.F.Ca.IN.020.29.1.1
ACGCTGCGCACCCCTTGCGCCAGATGCTCCAGCAGCTCGAGCCGATGCGGATGGCCGAGCGCCTGGGCCACTTCGGCAAGGCTTACGTAGATCGCCTGTTTCGGTCCGGTGCTTGACACCGCTTCTCCTCAGTGAAACATTCAGCGGAATGATTGAATGTTCTAGCCCTTCGTAGCGAGGCGCGCAAGACCATGATCCTCCGCCAGTTTCTTCACACCGATCCAGCCGGCGTCTCGTACCTGTTCGGTTGCCACAAAGAGGCCCTCCTGATCGAGTATGAGGGCGCGTTCATCCGCTTCATGCTCGCCGAGATTCCGCCGGTACCGCCCAAGGCCGCGGCACTCCGGGCCGCCAATTCCGGCTTGGCTGCGGCGGCGGCCTGACCCATGGAGGAAGCGGCATCGGTTCCAGGCAAGACGGGTTCATCCGTCAGGCTCGGCCTCAGGGAGAACTGGCCGCAATTCGCGCTGCTCGTCGTGATCAACGCCTTTGTCGGCGGCATGATCGGGATAGAACGGACGGTGGTGCCGCTGATCGGATCGGAGGAGTTCCACGTCACATCGACGACGCTCATCGTCTCCTTCATCGTCAGCTTCGGCGTCGTCAAGGCCTTCGCCAATCTGGTCTCGGGCCAGCTTGCCGACGCGTGGGGCCGCAAGCGCGTACTCGTTTTGGGATGGCTGGTCGGCCTGCCGGTGCCGTTCATGATCATCTGGGCGCCGACCTGGGAATGGGTGATTGCGGCCAACGCATTGCTCGGCATCAACCAGGGCCTCGCCTGGTCGATGACCGTGATCATGAAAGTCGATCTCGTCGGGCCGAAATCGCGCGGCCTTGCCGTCGGCCTCAACGAGTTCGCCGGCTATCTCGCCGTCGGGGTGACGGCGCTGCTGACCGGCTATCTCGCCGCGCAATACGGACTTCGGCCAGTGCCGATCTATCTCGGAATCGGCTATGCGGTCGTCGGTGCCGCACTGTCGATCCTGCTGGTGCGCGACACGCGCGACCATGTTCGGCTGGAGGCTTCATCCCAGGCGCAGCAGGCCGCGCCAATCAGCTTTCGGCAGGTCTTCGCGCTCACTTCCTTCGGGGATCGCAACCTGTTCGCCGCCTCCCAGGCCGGCCTGGTCAACAATCTCAACGACGGCATGAGCTGGGGCATCTTCCCATTGTTCTTCGCTTCCTTCGGCCTCGGCGTCGAGCGCATCGGCATTCTCAAGGCGATCTATCCCGCGACATGGGGTGTCCTGCAGATCGTCACGGGTCCCTTGAGCGATCGCTGGGGGCGCAAAGGCCTGATCGTAGCCGGCATGTGGGTTCAGGCCGCCGGTCTGTTTCTCACCGCGGCGACGCGCCAGTTCGAGTGGTGGATCGTCGGCAGCCTTCTGCTCGGCCTCGGCACAGCGATGGTCTACCCGAGCTTGATCGCAGCCGTCTCCGATGCCTCGCATCCGACCTGGCGCGCCCGCTCGCTCAGCGTCTACCGGTTCTGGCGGGATCTCGGCTACGCGATCGGTGCGCTCTGCGCCGGCCTCATCGCCGACAGCTTCGGGCTGTCATGGGCGATCACATCGATCGCCGCGCTGACGTGTCTCTCAGGGGTAGTCGTGGTTGTCGTGATGAGCGATGTCTCGCGCTTGTCTACAGATCCGTCCTCAAGGAGGGCAACATGACAGCGGCAGATCGCTGACCGAGCAATTGATCCGGCGCAAATTTCGCCATGCCTTTGGCTTACATTGAAGTTTGACCGCGACCGGCGGTTTGCCGGCAGTAGGGAAAGAGCTGAAAGCATCTCCGGCCGCAGAGCCGCCAGCACCTTGGGACGAGCTCTGCCGAGCCCCATGAGAGGAAGGAGGATATTATGACGTTGATTGCACTGATGCGCGCGGCCGCGCTCGCCGCCATTATCGCCGCCGGCGCGACGGCTATAGCCGCCGCGCAAACGACCGCAGCCGATCCGCACCATACGACGGTCGCGCAGGCGCCGTCTCCCGAGCCTGGAGGTATGGCGGGACAAGACCAAGGTGCACAGCCCGCTCAACCCGGCATGATGGGCCAGGGCATGATGGGCCAGGGCATGATGGGCGGCGGGATGATGCAGCCCGGCATGATGGGCGCAATGCCGATGATTCGCATGCGCGGGCACATGATGAAGATCATGTTCGCCATTGCCGATACGAACGGCGACAGCGCGCTTTCCTTCGAAGAGATCACCGCCATCCATAAGAGAATCTTCGATAAGGTCGACGCGAACAAGGACGGCAAAGTGACAACCGAAGAGGTTCAGGCATTCATGCGGGAATAGCCGCGCTCAAGCTGATTGCCGGGCACGACGGCCTCCGCGCGGCCGCGACGTTCGCCGCCGGAAAGGTGCGGGTGTACCGACAAGCCGTGGAACGAGGCTCCTGAGCATGACGTCGATCTATCTCGACTACAACGCCAGCACGCCGATCGATCCTTCGGTCACGGCTGCCATGCGGCCATATCTGGATGAGGCTTTCGGCAATCCGTCGAGCGGCCATTGGGCGAGCATGCCGGCGAAGGCTGCACTGGAGAAGGCCCGCAGCCAGGTTGCGGCGCTGCTCGACTGCGCACCCGACGAGATCGTGTTCACAAGTGGCCAACAACCTGGCGATCAAGGGCAACGTTCTTCGCGCTTAGGCACAAGGGCGAGCACATCGTCACCACCACGGTCGAGCATCCGGCCATTCTCGCCCCTTGCCGGTTCCTCGAGCAGCTCGGCGCGGCAGTGACCTATGTGCCGGTCGACAGCACGGGCCGGGTCGATCCCGAGGACGTGCGTCGTGCCGTGACGCCGCGCACCATCCTGATCAGCGTCATGCACGCCCACAATGAGGTTGGCACGATCCACCGGCGTGCTGGCACTGAGAGCGCTCTGCTCGCGGTCGGCCTCGGCGCTGCCTGTGCGCTCGCCGGCGACCTGGAGCCGATGGCGCGCGTCCGCGTGCTGCGCGATCGGACGCGCTGCAGGAGAGTTTCGGCGACCGTGTCGCACTCAACGGGCACCCTCAGCACCGCCTTCCCAACACGCTCAGCGTTTCGTTCGTCGGCATGATCGGTGCCGAGGTGCTTTCGCGTCTAGAGGGCGTCGCGGCGTCGACCGGTTCGGCTTGTCACGCCGGCCGGGTCGAGCTCTCCCCAGTGCTCACGGCCATGGGCGTGCCCGAGAAGATCGGCATGGGCGCCGTTCGCTTCAGTCTTGGTCGAGCAACGACCGGCGCCGAATCGACCCCATCGTGGATCGGCTTCGAGCCGTCACGTCATAAGGCTTGCTGCGCCGGCGGCTCTTTCGCAGCTGCGGCTTCCTCTGGACTGAGGGCGCCCGGCCGGAGCTTGAACAGAATCAGCAGCGGCCCGGCGACGAAGATGGAGGAATAGGTCCCGGCGAGGATGCCGAAGATCATCGCGACCGTGAAGGACTGGATGACCTCGCCGCCCCAGATCGAAAGCGCCGCCAGCGCGAACAGCGTGGTCACGCCGGTCAGGACCGTTCGCGCCAGCGTCTGGTTCATCGACAGGTCGAGCAGCTCGGCAATCGGCATCCTTTTATAGCGGCGCAGGTTCTCGCGGACTCGGTCATAGACAACAACCGTATCGTTGATGGAGTAGCCGACAATGGTCAGGATCGCGGCTATCGAGGTCAAATTGAACTCTATGCCGGCGACGACATAGAAGCCGATCATCAGGATCACGTCGTGGAACGTCGAAATGATGGCGCCGAGCCCGAACTGCCACTCGAACCTGATCCAGATGTAGACGAGCATCGCCAGCAGTGAGGCGAGCACGCCCATTGTGCCGTTGAACGCGAGTTCGGAGGACACCGTCGGACCGACAACCTCGATGCGGCGGAACTCGTAGTCGGTTTCGAGCGCGCTTCTCACTTTCGCAACCGCGGACTGTTCGGCAATATCACCGCCTCCCTGGGTGCCGATGCGGATCAGCACGTCGCGGGTCGAGCCGAACTCCTGCACCTGCACCTCACCCAGTTCGAGGCCCGTCAGCCGCTGACGGATGTCGCCGATGTCGGCCTGCTGGCCCTTCGCCTGCACCTCGATGCTCGAACCGCCGCGGAAGTCGATGCCGTAGTTCATGCCGACCGTGAAGAACAGCACGGCCGAAGCGATCGACAACAGCAAGGACAGCGTGAAGGCGTATTTTCGGAACGCCATGAACGGCACGCGCGTGTCGTCGGGCACCAGCCGCATGACACCGTTGGGCATCGTTTTCGGCCGCTGCCGGCGCAGCCAGAACGCGACCAGCCAACGCGTCAGCGTGAAGGCCGTGAACACGGTGGTGACGATGCCGATGGCGAGGGTGACGGCGAACCCCTTGATCGGCCCCGAGCCAAGGAAGAACAGGATGACGGCCGCAATTAGTGTCGTCACATTGGCGTCGACGACGGTCGCCAGCGCCTGTCTGAACCCGGAATCCATCGACTGCACGATCGAGCGCCCTTGGCGGTTCTCTTCGCGGACGCGCTCGAAGATGATGACGTTGGAATCGACCGCCATGCCCATGGTCAGCACGATGCCGGCGATGCCAGGCAGCGTCAGCGTTGCCCCGAGCACGGACAGGACGGCGATGATCAGTGCGACGTTGGCCAGGAGCGCGATATTCGCGATCAGTCCCAGTCGCCCATAGGCGAACAGCATGAAGCCGACGACGAGGAACAAGGCGATGATCGACGCGAACTGGCCCGCTTCGATCGAATCGCTGCCAAGGCTCGGACCGACGGTGCGTTCCTCGACGATGGTGAGGTCGGCAGGCAGTGCGCCGGCGCGCAGCAGGACCGCAAGGTCGTTCGCGCTCTCCACCGTGAAACTGCCGGATATCTGCCCAGTGCCGCCCAGGATTGGTTCGCG
This sequence comes from Mesorhizobium sp. M5C.F.Ca.IN.020.29.1.1, assembly GCF_003997375.1. NCBI lineage: Bacteria > Pseudomonadati > Pseudomonadota > Alphaproteobacteria > Hyphomicrobiales > Phyllobacteriaceae > Mesorhizobium > Mesorhizobium sp. M5C.F.Ca.IN.020.29.1.1. Next base: position 4,884 of record NZ_RZSW01000055.1, read on the forward strand.
GATCTGAGGCGCGGAGATCACCTCGTTGTCGAGGATGATGGCGAACAGGCGCCCGACATTGGCCTGAGTAGCCTGACCGAAGCGGGTGGCGCCGCGACTGTCGAAGCGAAACGAGACCACCGGCTCGTTGGTGCGCTGGTCGAAGGTTGCCTGCGCGTCGACGAGGTTTTCGCCGGAGACGATGATCCGGTTCTCGATCAGATGCGGAACCCGCGGCTCGTCCGTCGAATACAACACCGTCGAGCCCGCCGGCGGGCGGGCGGAGATCGCCTCCTCGACCGGAATCGACTGGTCCACCATCTGGAAGGTCAGCTTCGCCGTCTGTCCGAGGATATCCTTCAGCCGCTGCGGATCCTGCAGGCCCGGCACCTGGACCATGATGCGGTCCGATCCCTGGCGCTGGATGATCGGCTCGGTTGTGCCGAGCTCGTTGACGCGCCGACCCACCACCTCGATCGATTGTGTCAGCGCCGCGGCGATCCGGTAGTCGACCCCGGCTTCGGTCAGCGTAAAGCGCAGCAGGCCCGGTTCCGGCTCGGCCATCTCCATCTCGGTCACCGAGCCGCTCATGAAAAGGCCGGTCGAGATCGGCTGCGTCAATCTTTCGAGCGCGGCCTTCGCAGCTTCGATCTGGCCTTGGTCGCGAATACGGACCTGGATGGAATTGGCGGTGCCGGTTAGCCCGGTATAGCCGATCTGGGCATCGCGCAGCGATGTGCGGACCTCGTCGCGTGCCGCTTCGAGGCGTTCGTTGGCGAGGTCCTGCCGATCGATCTGGAGCAGGATGTGCGAGCCGCCCTGCAGGTCGAGGCCCAGCGTCAGCTGCCGCTTTGGCAGCCAATTCGGCAGCGATGCCAGGGTGGAGGCGGGAACCAGGTTTGGAGCTGCGTACAGGATACCGGCCAGGACCGTCAGCCAGATGAGAATGGTCTTCCAGCGCGAAAAATGCAGCATGTTCTTGTCCGTTCAGCCGATATCGGGCGGAAACCGCCTCCGACAAGAGCTTTGGCGTTCCGATCGGCGAGCAACTCGACGAGAGCCCGGGAACGCGATGTGAAAGTTTTGGGAGTCGGCGGCCGCGGTCGCGCGGCCAGGATCATGGCGGGAGAAACGGAGGCGCGCGCGCATCAAAGGCGCGGATCGGCGACAGTTTCGTCCGGTCCTCAGACCCGATACCAATCGGTGCGGCTGACGCGGTTTCGAACGGCAGGCGCAAATCCGGCATAATGCAAAAGGGCTTGCCGTTTCCCGCAATGGCAGGCGTTCCCGTCTTGAAACGGAAAGTCTCAGCTGCAACACGGCGCGCAATGTCGCGGACAAGGATGGTCGCGACCGGTTTGGACGCAGCGAGCCTCATTTGCTCTTTAGCTACATCATGTCCGACCTGGTCGGCTGTTGCCGCAGGAATGGTCCAGACCAAAAAGAGCAACGACGCGAGCAGCCGCAGACCAGCGCTCACGCTGAGCAGAACGCCGGGCCTAGCCCGTCTTCGGCAGCTTCGTCTCATCTCATCGGTATGGCTCTCATACACTGCGATTGATACGCTTTCGCCTTCTTTGCCTCAGTAAGCGGCAGGCCGCACTCTTTGTCTAACTACAGCACTTGCATTGCGAATTGAAGCGCACCTTTCACGAACTCAAAGGTCAAGTGTTGGCCGATGCGCTTCCTTTTCGACGAGGAGCACAAAGGAGCCGGCCGTTCCAGAGCACCACCCTTCTCGACCGCGATCAAGGCGATCGAAGGGAAGTGGAAAGTGGATATTCTTTGTGAGCTTGGAACGGCGTCTCGCAGGTTCGGCCGATTGAGGCAGTCCATTCCGGCGATCAGTGAAAAGATGCTGACGCAGCAATTACGCGAACTGGAGGCTGACGGGCTTGTGAACCGAGAAGTCTATCCGGGATCGCCGACTAAGGTCGTCTATTCGTTGACAGAGAGCGGAGCGGCGCTCAATGCTGGAGCAGAGGCGCTATGCCGTTGGGGTGAGCAATTCCCTTCCCGCACCGATGCTTAAGCATTGCTGTTCGCCACGCGAGTTGGACGTCGGCTTCATGGCGCTTCGCCCTCGGCCGGAAACAACGACAGCCAATAACGGGCGATGTCGTTGCGGCGCATGAAGGCGGCGTCCGGCCTGGACAGAACCGTCTCGATTATGCCTTCCAATGCCGCGGCCCGGTTGGGCTGGCCGGTCCATCGCGCATGGACGGCTATCGTCATCATGCGCCCGCCTTCTTCCCTGGCTTCCCTGATCAGGAAGTCCAGATAGGCTTCGACGTTGTCGACGAAGTCATTGGGCGTCACATAGCCGGGGCTTACCAGATAGCGGCTGTCGTTCAAGGTCTTGGAATAGGGAATGATCAGAAGGCGCCCGTTCTGTGCCGGCACGAAATAGGGCAGGTCGTCGTTGCACGGATCTGAATCATACAGGAAGCCGCCTTCCTCGATCAGGATGTCGCGCGTGTTGACGCTGGGAAAGGAACGGCTGTTCCAGCCGATCGGCCGCTCGCCGAGCAGCTCGATGAACAGCGCGACGGCACGCTGCAGATGGTCGCGCTCCTCGTCACGGCTCAGGGTCCATTGTTCGGTCCAGCGCAGGCCATGGCCGAGCAGATCGTGACCCGATTGGCGCAGCCATGCCGTCACCTCCGGGTTGCGCCGCAGCGCCTCGGCACAGCTCGAGATCGTGGCGTGGACGCCGTGTCGCTCGAGCAGTCTGGCGATGCGCCAGATACCGACGCGGCTGCCATACTCGAAATGCGTTTCGGTGCCGAGATCGCGGATGCCGGCCGGCGCCGACAACGGATATTCGCCCCAGCCATCGGTATGGTCGTCGCCCTCGAACAGCGAATATTCCGACCCTTCCTCGTAGCAGACCACGAGATTGACTGCGACCAGACGTCCGTCCGGCCATATGATCTGCGGCGGCCGCCGGCCGTAACCGACGAAATCGCGCGGCGGGCCATGGCGATGCTGGAGCTTCATGGCAGTATAACTCCTGGCGGGTTGCCGATCCGGGTCAGCGAGGAAATCGGGCTCGAAGGCCGGCGCGGAACGGCGAACCAGATCAGATTTACCCTTGGATCCAGGATTTCGCCACAACCAGACTGCAGCAAACCGTATGTCAATCCGCAGAACTCGGGATACAAGAATCCCGATCCACCATGCCAGGCGACAATGTCGGGGCCATCGCCCTTGCGGGGGCGCCTGTCTGGTTTGGAGCTGCATCAGGTACGGCGTTTGCATTGACGGAAGTCTGGATGTGCTCAGCTGGCTGTCGGTCCGTGTGTGCGCTCAGGCGCCACAGCACTGACCGATTCCCGCTCGACCAGCGGGCATTCAAGCTTGGTAATGGGGTAGCGGCCGCGGCCGGGCGGTGCAGGGACTTCCAATTGCTCGATCGCCCATTGCCCCATCGCCATATGCGGCAGGATCGACGTCGTCAAAGGCGGGAACAGATGCCGGGCGATTTCCTCGTCGTCATAGCCGATCACCGAAATATCCCCGGGGATGTGCAGGCCGGCTTCCTTCAACGCTTCGTAGCAGCCGATCGCGGTGCGGTCGTTCTGGCAGAAGATTGCGGTCGGCCGATCCTTGAGTGCCAGAAGCTTGACTGTCGCGGCGTAGCCGGCGCTCGCCGACCAGTCGCCCTCGACCACCAGCTCCACATCGAACGGGATGTCGGCCGTCGCCAGTGCCCGGCGGTAGCCCTTCAGCCGATCCTGCGCCGCCTGCATCCATGGCTCGCCGGTGATGGTTCCGATGCGGCGGTGGCCATGGCTGATCAAGTGGCGGGTGGAACTCTGCCCGCCGGCGATTTCGCTCGGCACCACAGCGGGAAAGGCGTAGTCGGCGGTATAGCAATTGAGCAGGATGACCGGGATATCGAGGCCGTAGAGATAGTCGGGCGCGGTGATCTCGCGCGTAAAGATGGTCATGTAGATCAGCGCCGAAATACCCCGCGTGGTCAGTGCCGCAATCGCGCGCGGCTCCATGACGGTATCACCCAAAGTCTGCGCGACCAGCACGACATTGCCGGCATTCCACGAGGCCTGGCGCGCTCCTTCGATGGCGACGACCGCTTCGGGACTGGTCGCCAGTTGATCGACCGCGAAGCCGATCACCCCGTCCAGCCCCTCGAACGAGGCGGTAGGGCTGCGAAGAGCAGAGAAGGCTGGTGGCGCATAGCCGAGGCCCCGCGCGGCCCCGATCACCCGTTCGCGGGTCTGTTGCGAGAGCCTTATGCCCGGCGTGTTGTTGAGGACGAACGAAACCGTTGCCTGCGAGCAGCCGGCGGCCCTGGCGATATCGGTCATGGTAACGCGACCCTTGGGGTTCTTGGCCGATGGCTTTCGGCGCCGGGCGGCTTCAAGGGGAGGATCGCGCAGATCCGTCGGTTCGCTCATGGCATTGTGTTCCAAATTCCCGGCTTGTCTAACCAGAGGTCGTCCTGGACGTCATAAAGACGGCAGGACGTCCGACGACGTTTCGCGTTTATAAACGAGCACCCGATTAATAATTATTATCATTCTGGTAGCCGAATGGCTAGCAGTGCGGGAGAGCAATACGCGGTCCTGAAAGATCGATTTCTCGGAATTGGGCCCACCCCAAGGCCTTTGGACGGGTTAACGGAGCCTCCCTTCTCACACGGCAGGCAGCCATTCGCCGGCGGCACCAGAGGTTTCCAACCAGAAACTAATACTATTTACTAATAGGCGTGAGCATTCTAATGTCAATTTGTCATGCCCGGCTGGGGACCGAACGGGCCATGGCGGCAAGCAAGTGTGTGCTGCGCGGTATCGGTGGCACTCAGGCGCAGAGCAACGCCGCGCAATTACTGAAATGTCAGACAAATCCGACTATTTACGAACTGCCAATGAGTCTCTAGAGTTCAAATCGCGGCTGGAATGGTGCCGTTCTTTCGCTGCCATCACCCCTTGAGGAGGGGCGTCCAAGCCGCATTCGACAAGTTCAGATCAGCGAAAATGACTGAATCAATGGGAGGTTGAACATGAAATCTGCGATACGAAATGCGTCCATCGCCGCCGCGGCCTTGGCGCTCGGTCTGTCCATCACTGCAATTGCCCGTGCCCAGGATAAACCGACGCTGGCCTTCGTCGTCAACGGCGCCTCCGATTTCTGGAAGGCGGCCGAAGCCGGTGTCAAGAAGGCGCAGGCCGAACTGCCCGGCTACAATCTGGAGCTCAAATATCCGGAGCAGTCGTCGGTTGCCATTCAGCAGCGGCTGATGGACGATCTGGTGACGGCCGGCGTCAAGGCCATCATGGTATCGGCCGTCGATCCCAAGACCTCGACCGACGGGCTCAACAAGATCGCCTCGGAGACGGCGCTGTTCACCACCGACAGCGACGCGCCGCAGACCAAGCGTATCGCCTATATCGGCTCATCCAACATCGATGCCGGCAAACAGGCGGCCGAGATCGCCAAGAAGGCGATGCCCGACGGCGGCAAATGCCTCGGCTTCGTCGGCTTGCTCGGCGCCGATAATGCCAAGGAGCGCATCGAGGGCATGAAGGAAGGGCTCGCCGGCACCAAGATCGAGCTGATCGACGTGCGTGGCGACGACATCGACCAGGCCCGCGCCAAGAAGAACGTCGAGGACGCGCTGGTCGCCAGCCCCGACGTCACCTGCATGGTCGGCTTCTATTCCTACAACACGCCGCGCATCTACGAAGCGCTGCGCGACGCCGGCAAGCTCGGCCAGATCACGGTCGTCGGCTTCGACGACGATCCGATCACGCTGGGCGGCGTCAAGGAAGGCACCGTTGCCGCCACCGTGGTGCAGCAGCCCTTCGAATGGGCCTACCAGGGCATGAAGCTGATGGCCGCCTATCTCGAGGGCGACAAGTCGGGCATTCCGGAGAACGGCCTGATCATCATCCCGACCAAGATCATCGGCAAGGACGATGTCGACGCCTATGCCGCCAATCTGAAGGCGATGTCCGGCAATTAAGGCGAAGGCAGTTGCGCCGGCTCGAGGTTCGCTTCGGGTCGGCGGCTCGCATTGACGAACCTTGCGAGGGTCGTCAGTCTTGCAGATGTGGCTAGAACGGCCCACCAGCTGCTGTCAGGCGTGATGAATTATTCCGACGCATCCATCGGCGTATCCACGACTGCCCCGTTCCTCAGTCTCGAGGGCGTGCGCAAGACCTATCCCGGCGTGGTCGCGCTGGATGGATTTTCGATGGAGGTCAGGCCTGGCGAGGTCATCGGCCTCGTCGGCGAAAACGGCGCCGGCAAGTCGACGCTGATGAAGATCCTCGGCGGCGTGACCACCCCCGACACCGGCACGATCACCGTCGACGGCGTCGCCCATGATAGGCTGACCGTCGAAGCCAGCATCGGTTCCGGCATTGCCTTCGTTCATCAGGAACTCAACCTGTTCGAAAACCTGGACGTTGCCGCCAACATCTTTTTCGGCCGCGAGCCGTTGCGCGCCGGTCCGCTCAGGCTGGTCGACCGCGCCAGGCTGCGCACGCTGGCGGCGCCACTGCTCAAACGCGTGGGCGCCAATTTCTCGGCCGATACGCCGGTATCGACGCTGTCGCTTGCCCAGCAGCAGATGGTCGAAATCGCCAAGGCGCTGTCGATCGAGGCAAGGCTGGTGATCCTCGACGAACCGACATCGAGCCTGCCCCTTGCCGAAACCGACAAACTGCTCGATGTCATCAGAGCGCTGAAGGCTGAGGGGATCAGCGTCATCTTCATCTCGCACCGTCTTCACGAGGTCGAGCGGGTCGCCGATCGCGTCGTCGTGCTGAGGGACGGCAAGCTTGCCGGCACGCTGCCGAAGAGCGCCGTCAACCACGACCAGATGGTGAAGCTGATGATCGGCCGCATGCTGAAGCAGCGGGAGAAGGCCGCAGAATCGGCGCGCCCGCCCGGCACTGTCGCCCTGTCGGCCAAGGCCATTCGCACCAGCGCCTATCCAGACCGGCCGGTCGATCTCGGCGTCAGGCAAGGCGAAATCCTAGGGCTGGCGGGCTTAGTCGGCTCTGGCCGCACCGAGCTGGCGCGCGTGTTTTTCGGCATTGAGACGAGCCTTGGCGGCGCGCTCCAGCTTGATGGAAAAGACCTGGTTCTCGGTTCGGCCGCCGACGCTGTGGCCAACGGGATCTTCCTCGTCCCGGAAGACCGCAAGTTGACCGGCATCCTGCTCGATCTGTCGATTGCCCAGAATATTTCGCTTCCCAATCTGCCGGCGCATGCCCAGCGGTTCCTGGTTTCTGCCGGCGCCGAAGCCGTCACCGCCGAGAAGCAGAAACGCAATCTCGGCATCAAGGCACCGTCGGTGGCGACGCGCACCGGCACGCTGTCAGGCGGCAACCAGCAAAAGGTCGTGCTGGCCAAGTGGCTTGCGATGAACCCCAAGGTGATGATCCTCGACGAGCCGACCCGCGGCATCGACATCGGCGCCAAGGCCGAGATCTACGGGCTGATGCGCGCACTAGCCGATGCCGGTGTCGCCGTGCTGATGATCTCCAGCGACATGGAGGAGGTGATTGGCGTCTCTGACCGCATCGCTGTCATGCATGAGGGCCAGATCTCAGGCATTCTCGACAAGGAACAGTTCAGCCAGGAAAACGTGCTGCTGCTGGCCGTGGGCAAGCAGCCGAGATAGATTTTTGTTTTGGTGCAGGTTCTGGTCGCAAAACCGTAGAACACTTTTGCGGAGCCTGCCTAGGCAGGGATTGGGGAGAAGACGATGAGCAAGAAAGATCTCGGCCTGCTGATCCTGATCCTTGTGGTGGGAGCGGTGGTGGCGATGATCAATCCGCGCTTTCTGCTGCCGATCAACCTCGCCAACACGTCGAACCTGATCGGCCTGTTCGGCATCCTGGCTATCGGCCAGGCCTTCGTCATCATCACCGGCGGCATCGAATTGTCGGTCGGCTCCGTGGTTGCGCTGCTCGGCGTCCTGTTCGTCGATTTCATCGCCACGCGCGGCATGGCATGGCCGGTCGCGCTGCCGCTGATCCTCGTGCTTGGCGGCATGATCGGGCTGGCACATGGCTGGCTGATCACGCGGCTCAAATTGCAGCCTTTCGTGGTGACGCTGTGCGGCCTCTTGATCTATCGCGGCGTCGCGCGGTTCTACACTGCCGACGGCACCGCGGGTTTTGCTTTCGGACAGAACTTTCCGGAGCTCGAATTCCTGACCGCGGGGCGATCCTATGGCGTGCCGAACAGTTTCATAGCGCTGATCGTCATCGCCATCGTAATGTGGGTGGTGCTGCATCGTTCGGTGTTCGGCCGCTATCTCTACGCCATCGGCAAGAATGAGGAGGCGGCGAAATATTCCGGGATACGCACCGGCCGCGTTGTCACGGCGGCCTATGTCATCTGCGGTGTGCTGACGGCGCTGTCGGCGATCTACTTCGCCATGTACACGCGCTCGATCTCGCCGGCGAGCCATGGCCAGTTCTACGAACTCTATGCCATTGCCGCGGCAGTGCTCGGCGGCTTCTCGCTGCGCGGCGGCGAGGGCTCGCTGATCGGCGTCATTCTCGGCACGGTTCTGCTGCAGGAGCTCCAAAACCTCGTCAACCTGCTCGGCATCCCTTCCTCGCTCAATTTCGCGGTGATGGGCGGGGTGATCCTCATCGGAGTGCTGGTCGATCAGCAATGGGCCGTGTACCGGGAGCGGCGGCTGATGCTCGAGGCGACCCGCAAGGGCATGGCTGGTGCGTCCGCGGAATAGCGGCTCCGCCTCTCCCTTCTCCCCCCAGCGGGAGAAGGTGGCCGAGTCAAGCTCGGCCGGATGAGGGGTGTTCCAGCTTGACGCCGACCGAGCTCCGGCCAGCACCCCTCAACCGTCTTGGCGCTATGCGCCAATCCACCTTCTCCCACAAGAAGGGAAGAGGGGAAGACGCAGCCTTAAATTAAGCCCGACATGTCGGAGAATGCCATGGCCTTGCGCAGCACATCGGCAAAGCGCTCGCCGGCCGCCTCACGCGGGCCGCTATTGTCGATCGAGGTGACGCCTGGCCCGGACAACGCCACATTGGCGCTGCGCGCCAGGCGCGCCAGCACTTCGCCGCGCGACTCGCGGCCGCGCATCGCCAGTCGCTCGGCTAGGATTTCCGGCGATGCGGTGATCTCGACGACAGCCAGATTGGCATAGCGATCGCGCAGCGCCGGGATGATGGCGCGGGAGACATTGGCAATTGCGACGCGGCCATTGGCCACCGACCAGTCGACTTCGGCCGGGATGCCGTAACGCAGGCCATGCGCCTCCCAGGAGATGGCGAAGGCGCCGTCCGCTTCCGCCTCGACAAAGGCCGCGTCGGCGAGCGTGTCGTGATCCTCGCTCGTCGTGTCGCTCGGCCGGGTGATGACCCGGCGCACGAACTCCAGCCGGTTCTCGTCGGCAAACAGTGCCCGGGCATAGCCGATCACCGTATCCTTGCCGGCGCCGCTCGGCCCGACGACGGCGACGAAGACGCCGTCGCGGATCGGAAACGCAGCGGCGGACAATTCACGCTCGATCGACGCCGACACCATCACGCGACCCGCCGTCCCTGCCGCCAGACCGTGCGGACCACCGGGACGTGATCGTCGAGACGGACGCGAACCAGGTCGGCGCGCCGGCCCTGCTCGATGACGCCACGGTCGGCGAGGCCGACCGCCTCGGCCGGGTTCTTCGAAACCATGGCCACCGCCTGAGGCAGGGAAATGCCGCCGACTACGTCGCCGAGAAAAAAGGCCGACTGGATCAGGCTGAAGGGAATGTAGTCGGACGACAATATGTCGAGCAAGCCTTCGCCGGCGAGCGTGCGGGCCGAAACATTACCCGAATGCGAAGCACCGCGCATGACGTTCGGCGCGCCCATCAGCACCCCGAGCCCTGCCCCCTTCGAAGCTTTTGCGGCCTCCTTGGTGGTCGGGAACTCGGCGACGCGGACACCCTGTTCGATCGCCTCGTCGACATGGCCTGTCGTGGCGTCGTCATGGCTGGCCAGCACGATGCCGCGCTGATGGCAGGCTGCAGCGATGAAGGCGCGGTTCGGCCCCGAATTCGTCGCCGACTCCGCCATCCGCTTCTCGCAAAATTGCTGGAATTCGCGATCCGTCAGCTTCAGCTTGCGCTGGTAGTAGTAGGCATAGGTCTCCAAGTCGACGAACTGGCGCTGTCCCGGCGCATGGTCCATCAGCGACGCCAGCTTGATCCTGTCATCGCCATCGAAGTGGGCGAAGGCGGCGAGGCAATCTGGCGCCGAAACCTCGCAGCGCAGATGGATGAAATGGTCGGCCCGCAGCCGGTCCTGCTGGACGCTGTCCTCGATCGCATCGGCCAGCTTGCGCATGTCGGCCGAATTCATGTCGGCGTCGTCGTCCATGCCGACGCGCAAGGCGTCGAGCACGGTGGTGATGCCGGCGGTCGCCACCTGCGCGTCATGGGCGAGAACGGCGGCGATCGGGTTCCAGCGCACCTTCGGCCGCGGCGCGTAATGGCCTTCGAGGTGGTCGGTATGAAGCTCGACCAGCCCGGGAATGATGAAATCGCCGCCCATGTCTTCGCCGGTCCGGCCGGCGCCGGCATCGATCCCGCTGATCAAGCCGTCGCGCAGCACGATAGAGCCTCCGACGATCTCGTCGGCAAGCACGATGCGGGCATTGCTGAGAACGGTCTGGGCGGTCATTTCAGGCAATCCCTGGAGGATTTTTGCAGCCAATTGAAACCGATTGGCGTCGCAAAAAGGCGGTTAAAACAAATAGTCATCTTAGGCAGTTCTTCTGGCCGGGCGGCGCCCGAGCGCGTGATGGGAAAGCACCATGAACGGGGCGCCAGGTTCAGTTTCGACAAACAGGGTCAGTGCGTCCACCGGCACCGGCCGTTGCAGGACCTGCGCAAACAGGCTGTCGATTGCTGCGCGAAGACGAGGGCTTTCCTGTGACGAGGCACGGCCGGATAGCGTCATATGGAACCGGAAGGTCTCGAAGACATAGGGGTAGCCCCACTGGCAGAGATTGCGGAATTCATCCGGCTTCAGCGAATCAGGGCTGCGCCGTTCGATCTCAGCCTCGGTCAGCGGCGCGCGAAAACGGTCGAAGTCGCGCACAACGTCGTCGGCGAAGCGGTTGAGCGCCGGCAGCGGTCCTTCCGGCACGAGCGCGAAGAAGCCGTCGATCTGGCTGACGACCAGCCGTGGGATGGTCACCACTGGCGTCGCCAAGGCAAAATCGTCGAGCGCCGCGCGAAGCGCGGCTTCCGTTTCGTTCGAAGCCAGCCGGAAGGGCGCCTTCAGCGTCGCATGAAAACCGTAGCGGCGCGCCGAAGCGGTGTGGAAGGCGACTTCCGCCGCCGACAGCTCGCCCACCGCCTCGACCGGCCTCGTGGCGGCGCCGAACGGGTCGCGGCCGAGCCAATTGGCGGCGATCCGCGCCAGCGGTTCGTCCTGCCGGGGGGTGAAATAGATGGCGTAGCGCATCGAAAGTCCTCGTCAACTCCCGCTGCCATAGGCGATTTGCATGACGAAATGACGAAGCTGATGATCGCCCTGATAACAAAGTTGTTCAGGCGGGTCATTAGCCGACGATTTTTTCGCCTTGGGCCAGTTGCCGACCGGAAGGAAGCGCGATCAGGCCTTCATCAGCCATTCGTGCTCGGGCGCGTTGTGAAATTTCCACGTCCGCTTCGGCCCCGCCATGACGTTGAGGTAGTAGAGGTCATAGCCATGGCAGGCGGCGCAAGGATGATAGCCCTTGGGCACCAGCACGACATCGCCGTCCTCGATCGCCATCGTCTCATCGAGCGATCGAGCGCCAGTCCAGTCGGCGTCGGTGTAGACGCGCTGAAAGGCAAAGCCCTGCGGCGGGTTGAGGCGGTGGTAGTAGGTCTCCTCGAGATAGGACTCGGCCGGCAGATTGTCCTGGTCATGCTTGTGCGGCGGATAGCTCGATGTGTGGCCGCCCGGCGTGATGACCTCGACCACCAGCAATGAGTCGGCCGGCTTGCCCTCCGGCAGGATGTTGGTGACATAGCGCGTGTTGGTGCCCTTGCCGCGAACCTCCTGGCCGAGATCCTTCGGCGCAATGACGCGGACCGGCAGGCCGCCGCCAAGCCCCGGCGCCGAGCAGACCGCGAGTTCGAGATCGGTGTCTGATGTCACCGACCAGTCAGAGCCCTGCGGCACATAGACCGACCACGGCTTGCCTTCGAAGGGCGACATGCGTTCGCCGAGCAGGCCGAGATCCTTGCCGCCGGCCGTCGCCTTGCCCTTGCCGGTGACGAACACCAGGCAGACTTCACGGTTCGCGGTTTGCCCGGAGGCTGTTCCGCCTGGCCGCAATCGATGCAGATCGAAACCGACATAAGTCCAGCCGGCGTTTTGCGGCGTCACATGGGCGACGCGGCCCTGGCCCTTATCGGCCTTAACCAGCAGTTTCGACATCGCGCTTCATTCCTTTGGTTCGGTATCGGCCGAAGCCTTGCCGCCGTCGGCCGGCTTATAGAGATAGAAGAACTGCCAGACGGCATAGCCGGCGAAGCCGAGCGCAATCATGCCCCAGAACGGCGCGCCGGTGGCAAACTCGACCACGGCCCAGCCCAGGCAGACCGCGACGATGGCAACGCGCCGCCACAAGGGCCGGAAGAACGGATGCTCGGAGTCCTTCATCGGATCAGCCCCCGCATCGGATCAGCCCTTCGCCGGGAATACTGCATTCAAGCATTGGGAAAGCCCTGTGTTTCAACGGTGTAACCGGCAGCCGTCATCACCCGCATCAATTCCTTGTAGCCGAGTTGCGCCATCTTGAACGGCGGATTCGTCTTCGGGTCCTGCTCGGCCTCGACGACGAACCAGCCTTCATAGCCGTAGTTCGCCAGCCTTTCCACGATGACGCCAAAATCCAGCGAACCGTCTCCCGGCACCGTGAAGGCGCCGAGCGCCACGGCGTCTAGGAAGGATTGCTTCTGGCGGTCGAGTTTCTCGATCACCTCCATGCGTATGTCTTTCACATGCACATGGTTGATGCGCTGGTGATGCTTGTCGATGGCGCGCAGCACGTCACCGCCGGCAAAGGCCAGGTGACCGGCATCGAGCAGCAAGGGGATGCCTTCTCCCGAAAAGCGCATGAAGGCATCAAGCTCCGGCTCCGTCTCGACCACCGCTGCCATATGATGGTGGTAGGAGAGCGGCATGCCCTGCTCGGCGCACCATTCCCCGAACTGCGTGAGGCGCTTCGCATAGGCTTTCATCTCGTCGTCCGAAAGCCTGGGCTTGGTGGCGAGCGGCTTCGAGCGGTCGCCCTGGATGGAGCGGCCGACCTCGCCGTAGACGATGCAAGGCGCGTTCACCGCCTTGAAGAGATCGATCATCGGCTGGATGCGATCCTTATTCCCCGCCATGTCTTCGTCGACCAGCGTACCGGAGAACCAGCCACCGCAAAGCGTGACGTCGGCCTCTTTCAGGATCGGCAGCATGATCTCCGGGTCACTGGGAAAACGGCGGCCCATTTCCATGCCGGTGAAACCTGCCGAACGCGACTGGCGCAAGCACTCCTCCAGCGAGACGTCATCGCTGAGTTCCGCAAGATCGTCGTTCCACCATGCAATGGGGGACATGCCCAGTTTGGCTTTCAAGTCGTCACTCCAATGTCAGTT
>NZ_RZSW01000560.1:0-3974 GCF_003997375.1 Mesorhizobium sp. M5C.F.Ca.IN.020.29.1.1
GGCCTGATCGTCTCTGTGCCATAGGCGACCGCGGCGACCGCCTGCGCGCCACCGCATTTGTAGACCGTTTCGACGCCGGCGATGCGCGCTGCAACCAGCGTCGCTGCGTCCACCGAACCGTCGGGCGCTGGCGGCGTCATGATAGCAAGCTCCGGGACGCCCGCCACCACGGCGGGCACCGCGGTCATCATTGTCACCGAAGGGAACGCCCCTTTGCCGCGCGGGACATAGAGCGCCACCGAGCGGATCGGCGTGAAGCGGTCGCCGGCATAGGCGCCGGGCCGCATTTCCTTGAGCCACATCGCTTCCGGCCTCTGTTCTTCGTGGAAATGCCGGATGTTGTCGATGCCGAAGCGAATGGCGGCGACCACGTTCTCGTCCACCATGTCGAAGGCGGCGTCGAACTCGGCGGGGCTGACCTTCAGCCGCGTGGCATCGAGATCTGTCTTGTCAAAGTCGCGGGCGAAGCGGACGAGCGCGGCGTCGCCTTCTGTTCGGACCGCCTCGATGATCGGTGCGGCCTTCTCCATAAAGCCAGAGAGATCGGTCTCTGAGCGCCGCATCAGTGCCGAACGACCGGCGGCGTCGATCTGGCTCAGGTCGTGGAACGATACGTTTGGCATAGGATTTCCCTTTGCGGCCGGCAGGCCGGCATTCCTCATTTCGATTTCAGGAAGATGTCGAGCCCGACCAGCCTGTCGAGCAGGAAGATGGCGACAGCCGAGCAGGCGATGAAGACCACGGAGATCGCGGCAAGATCCGGTGTGATGATCGAGCGGATGGAGTTGTAGATCAGCACCGGCAACGTCACGATGCGCGCATCGACGAGCAGCAGGCTGACCAGGAACTCGTTGAGCGCAAGGATGAACATCAGCAGCGAGCCGGTGATCACCCCCGGCATCACCGCCGGCAGGGTGACGGAGAAGAACACCTGGAGCGGCGGTGCGCCGCAGTTGGCGGCGGCCAGTTCCAGGTCCGGGTCAAGCCCGGTGGCACTCGCCGTCACCGCCCAGATCATGAAGGGAAGGTTGATGACGCAGCAGGCGATGCCGACCGGCCAAAGCTGGCCGAGAATGCCGGCGTTGCCGAAAATCAGCATGAGGCCGATGCCCGATCCGATCAGCGGGATAGTAAAGGGCAGCAGCAGATAAATCTGGATCGTTTTCTCAAAACGCACCGCATATTTCGCCAGCGCGATGCCAGCCAGCGTGCCCACGGGAATGGCAACGATCGTACAGACCGTCGCGACATGGAGCGTACGCAGGAAAGCGTTGCGCAGGTCGGAGGCCTGTGAGATGCGCGCGTACCACCGCAGCGATAGCCCGTCCGGCGGAAACGTGATGATGTTGCCGCCGGTGAAGGAAGCGCCGAGCACGACGATCGTCGGCGCTGAAAGCGTCACCAGGGCGATCGTGACCAGGGTCCACAAGACAACGGATTTGCTGCGCGAGCCGTTCACGCCCGTGACCTCCCCATCGCAAGCGTTCCGGCTCCGAACAGCGCGAACACCAAGCCGACGAGGATTGACCCGAGCGCTACAAGCATAAGCGCCAGCGTCGCGCCGAGGCCCTGGTCAGACGTTCGGAAGAACTGATCGTAAATAGCGTTGGCGATGAAGTCCTGCGAGCCGCCGCCAAGGATCGCGGGGACTGCGAAATCGGTGAGCGAAAGCGTCAGCACCACCACGCCGGCGCCGATGAAGCCCGGACGAGCGAGTGGCAACACGACATGGATGAACGTGCGAACCCAGTTCGCACCGAGCGATCCAGCGGCCGCCTCCAGCTCTTCGGGAATGGCGGTGAGTGCCGGCGCGAGCATCAGTACGGCGAAGGGCAGCATGTACTGGACGAGGCCGAACAGCACGGCGGGATAGTTGTAGATGAGCCGCATCGGGGCGACCCCGATAAGGCCGAGCGCCTCGTTCACCATGCCCTGATTGCCGAGGATGATCAGCCAGCCATATGCACGCACAACCTGGCCGATGAAGAAGGGCAGGAACAGCGCAATCAGCAGGAATTTGCGCAGTCTTGGCGAACGCGTGCGCACCATCAGATAGGCGTAGGGAAAGGCGAAGACAAGTGTCACCGCGGTGACGATCAGGGCGGCGACGAGGCTGCGCTGCGCGACAACGAGGAACAGGGGCTCTGTCAGCGCCCGCCGGAAATTGGCGATGGAATAGTCGTCCGAGAATTGGAAGGTGGTGGTGTCGAGCGTGCGCAGGCTTGCATCCGCGATCTGGATGAGACCGAGCACGAGCAGTCCGACCAGCAGCACTGCCGGAAGCAGCATCAGATAGGGCGTGGCGCGCCTGAATCGCGCTGGCCAGATGGCGGCGGCAATGCCTTCCAGCGCATCCATGATACGCCATTTCAAGGGATAGGCTGTCCTGGCTGCCCGCATGAGAAAATCCGTAACCGACCTCGTAAAGGAGCCGGTGCCGCCAGCGCAGCACCGGCCAACCTGGCGTCAGCCCTGCATGATCGCCTTGAACTTGGAAAACCACTCGCTCTCGTTCTCGACCTGGATCTTCGACGAGATGCGAATGAGGCGCTGGAAATCCGCTTCGGTGGTCGGATAGGACGGATCGCCCACCAGATCCTTCGGCGGTGTGAGGCCCGGCACGACGCCCGGCAAGCCGAGGCCGTCCAGCCAGACCTGCTGGGCTTCCTTGGTCAGCGCATGGTTGATGTACTGCTTGGCCCAGTAGAGTTCGTTTTCCGGCAGGCCCTTGGGGATCCACAAACCGTCCGTGTCGAATTTCGCACCCTCCTTCGGCACGACCCATTCGATTTTCACGCCGTTCTTGCGGGCCTCTCGGGCGTTGGTGGAGATGGTGCAGGCGGCATCGATTTCGCCGTTCTGGAACCAGGTGGTGAAGTCGGGATCTTCGCCGAGCAGCGGCTGCTGCGCCTTCATCTTGGTGATGAAATCCCAAGCCGGCTGCATGTTACCGGGTATGTCCTCCAGCTTGCCGCCACCGGCGACCTGGGCTGGGAAGTGGAAGCCGATGCCGTCATTGTAGAAGGCAAGCCGGCCCTTGAACTTCGGGTCGAGCAGGTCTTTCCAGGACTTCGGCGGTCCGTCCGGGAACGCCGCAGGCCGATAGGCCAGCACATAGACATAGCCGTAGGTATTGACGATCGGGAAGCCTTCCAGGCCGGCCGGCTTGGCAAGGTCCGTCACATTGGCGAGGTTCGGCAGGTCGGAGAGGTCTTCCGTTACGCCGCGCAGTGCCGACTTCGTGGCATTGGTGGTGGTGTCCCAGTTGATGTGGATCGGCGGGACCCGATTCTGCGCCACAGCCGCCCAGACTTTCGGCTGGATCTCGTTGTCTTCAGTCAGGTCGTGACGGACAGCGATCCCCGTCATTTTGGTGAAGCTGTCGGACACGCCGGCCTTCAGGCTATCCACCCAGCTGCCGCCCCAGGCGCGCACGATGATCTCCGCCGGCTTTTCCGGTTCCTGCGCATAAGAACTGCGCAGGCCGAGGGCTGAGGCGCCGCCGAGCGCGGCGGTGACCTGAAGGAAGGTTCTGCGGGAAAGATGGGATAATGTCGGCTTGAAGCGCTTCATCTGCATTCTCCTCTGGGTTTGACCGGTTTCCGGTTCTATCGAAAAACAAGCATGTCCCTGGCATTCCACCCCAGGAACACGCTTTCGCCTATGTCGAACTGCGTGTGCGCGGCGGGATCATGGTCAAAAACGCGAATGACCTCGTCGCCAATCGCGGCGCAGGCTACCTCGTAAACCATGCGCTCGCCTTCGAAGATCGTATCGATGACAGTCCCGGCCAGCACGCAATCGAGCTTCGACAGCTGAGCAGCGTCGCCGGCGAGACGGATCTGCTCGGCGCGGATCGCTCCCGACGCCTTGCCGCCCTCCCCAGGTGGATTGACCGGATCGCCGATTTTTCCGGCAAGCGTCAGAGCACCGCGAAGGATGGAGACGTCGCCCCCTTCCGATACGGACCGTAC
>NZ_RZSW01000561.1:0-3946 GCF_003997375.1 Mesorhizobium sp. M5C.F.Ca.IN.020.29.1.1
ACTCAATCAGGCGGGGCCGCAATCTATCGAGCAGCACAGGCGGCGTGCCGAAGCGGTGGTCCTCCCAGGGAAAATATTCGTACCAACTTTGCCAGCCGCACGCGGCCGAGTTCGTTGCCTGTTCCTTCCTGGTCAATGCGAGATAGCTGATTGAGATGACGCGCTGGTGGCGCTCAGTGCCGATGCGGTCGCGATCGGCGAAGGTGTAGAGTTGCTCGATGTATCCCAGTGCATGGCCGGTCTGCTGCTCCACCCACCCCCTCAAACCCGACTGCAGCGATCGATGCTCAAGGGCAAAAGGTCCAGAAGGGAGGGTGTCCGCATGACCGACGGTGAGGACACAGGGCTCACTGTCGTTTACAGCGACCACGACGGCAGTCAGGTCCACTTTGGCTTCGTCAGCTTTGACGGCGGCTTTGCCTTTCTTGGTTCTTGTTGTCTGAGGATCCATGTTTGCGAAAGTGGGTTGGCCCAACGGAGCGCCTTAATCGATTGAATGTAACCTTGGCAGCCAGCACGTCAACACCGTAGTACTCAAGCGCTGTTTTTAGCTCTTCGCAGTCGCACAAAAATATGTCAAACGCGACACCCGCTGTTGGCAACGTAAGGAAAGGGGGGCGTCGGTTGAGCGCGGCTGGTGAGATAAAAGGGATTACCCCTCCAGATATTCGATTGCGAAAAGGCCAGACGCGACTTGTATGCTTGACGGCCTACACCACGCCGGTCGCGAGGCTACTCGATCGCCACTGCGACATCGTTCTTGTCGGCGACAGCGTCGGCATGGTGCTGCACGGCCTGTCGTCGACGCTGGGCGTCACGCTCGACATGATGATCATGCACGGACAGGCCGTTCGCCGCGGCCTTGAACACGCGCTGATGGTCGTCGACCTGCCCTTCGGTTCCTACGAGGAAAGCCCAGAGCACGCTTTCGGCAACGCTGCGCGCGTGATGGGTGAGACCGGTTGTTCAGCGGTGAAGCTTGAGGGCGGCGAGACCATCGCGGAAACCATCCGCTTCCTTGCCGCGCGCGCCGTACCTGTCATGGCCCATGTGGGGCTGACGCCGCAGGCGGTAAACACGTTCGGAGGCTATCGTGTGCAGGGCCGGGGAGCCGATGCAGAGCGGATCAGGCGCGACGCCAGGGCGGTAACCGAGGCGGGCGCCTTCTCCTTGGTGCTCGAAAAGATACCGGAGCAGCTTGCACGGCAGATAACCGCGGATATCGACATACCCACAATCGGCATCGGTGCCTCGCAAGCTTGCGACGGCCAGATTCTGGTGAGCGACGATATGCTCGGGCTCTTCACCTCATTTCGGCCGAAGTTCGTCAAACGCTATGCCGAGCTCGGTGAGCAGGCCGAGGCGGCAATCGCCGCTTACGCCACCGATGTACGGAACCGGCACTTTCCGGCGGTCGAACATCTCTATGTCAACGCCTTGAAAGCCGGAGACTTCACATGAGCGTGCCGATCGCTCGAACCGTGAGCGAGCTGCGCGCCGTCGTTGCGCAATGGCGTCGCTCGGGTGCCACGATCGGTATTGTGCCGACCATGGGAGCCTTGCACGACGGGCATCTGAGCCTCGTGCGGAAGGCGCTTGAAAGGGCCGAGCGGGTGATCGTGACGCTGTTCGTAAACCCCAAGCAGTTCAACAGCCCCGCCGACCTGATTGCCTATCCTCGGACGGAAAGCGAAGATGCTGCCAAGCTCGCGCCGCTGGGCACGCATCTGCTCTATGTGCCGGACACAGAGGAAATGTACCCGGCGGGCTTCGCCACGGCCGTTTCAGTGTCCGGCATCAGCGAATGCCTGTGCGGCGCATTCCGGCCCGGCCATTTCAATGGCGTGGCGACAGTCGTGGCCAAGCTCTTCCTGCAGGCCGGCGCTGACTTCGCCTTTTTTGGCGAAAAGGATTTTCAGCAACTTCAGCTTGTTAGGCGCTTGGTCCGGGACCTCGACATTCCGATCACTATTGTGCCCTGTCCGACAGTCCGCGAAGCCGATGGTCTTGCGCTATCGTCGCGCAACGTGCGGCTCTCCCCAGCACAACGCGCCATTGCCCCAAAACTAGCATCGGTCCTGCTCGATACGGCCGAGCGGCTTGCACGCGGCTCTCCCATCCTGCCTGCGCTTGATGAAGCGCGTGCAACAATTCTGGCTGCCGGCTATCGCGAGCTCGAATACCTGGAGCTTCGCGGAGAAACAGACCTGCAATCGTTAGCAAGCCTTGACCGACCGGCGCGCTTGCTTGCTGCGGCTTGGCTTGGCGACACGCGGCTCATCGATAACGTCGCAATATCACCCATCGGTAGTTGGTCAGGTGCGCGGAGCTCTCTCCAATCGGAAGCAGCACAGCAATTGCGGTGATGACGGCGGCGCGTCGTACGCCCTGCAGGGACAGGCCATCATTTAGAACCACGTCTCCGCCCGGCTTCCAGCAACCTCCGCGAGGTACGCAAAGCGCAGATGCATCGCGTATTTGAAACCTTGGTCGAGCAACTCTCTGCAAGCGTCGATGCCGTCGATCTCCATGAGGCAATGGCGTCCGCCGCAGCCGGGTTCGACTTTCCGCTCTTCGCTTATTTCACCTACCCATCCGCTTCCGGCGACACGCCGCGATTGATCTCGAACTATCCATCATCATGGACATCACATTACCTGCAACTGCGCTACCACAGCGTGGATCCCGTGATCCTGCGGGGACTGCGGGGCTGGGATACCTTCGACTGGGGTGTGGACCGCGATCACCGTTATTTGCCGACCTCGCAGCAGGAAGTCCTGGAAAAAGCAGCTGAGTTCGGCATTCGCGGCGGACTGACCATGTCGATGCATGATCATCGCGGCCGGTTCGCCGCACTGACCTTCGCCTCCAACGAGTCGCATCCGCCACTTTTGAGGTCGCTGACGCGCTACGAAAAAGCAATGCAGCTGGTTGCGATCACCGTTCATATCCATGCCCGGCGCAGGCTCGCCGAAGATTGCGTGGTAGATGGCATAACGCTCACCCCGCGGGAGTTCGAGTGCCTGAAATGGGCGGCGTGCGGCAAGTCGGCCTGGGATATCAGCCAGATTCTCGGTGTCTCGAAACGCACCGTGACCTTCCATCAGGAAAACGCCAAGGCGAAGCTTGGCGTGCGAACTATCAACCAGGCCATAGTGCGGATGGCTGCTCGGGCGAGATCCTGATCCTCTCCAAGGCTAGCTGTAAAGGTCTACAGGCTGCATTAATGACGGCTTTGCGCTTCGATTGCGTGGACACATCCCGCACGGAGACGACAATGATGCAGCTGATAACACCCGACTGCTACGCCGAGTTCGCGAGCGAACTCAGGGAAATGCACGGGCTTAGGTATCGGGTTTTCAAGAAGCGGCTCGATTGGGAAGTGCAGACCGAAGGCGAAATGGAAACGGACCCGTTTGACAGCCTGAACCCCGTCTACCTGCTTCTCAAGGGGTCCGATTGGCGAACTTGCGGCTGCGTCCGCCTTTTGCCGACCACCGGACCGACTATGTTGCGCGATACGTTTCCGGCGCTGCTGGATGAGATGGTGGCCCCTGCGAGTGCCGATATCTGGGAGAGTAGTCGTTTCGCGCTCGATCTCCCTCCGACAGCGCCGAAGGCTGCTGGCGGCCTGGCACAAGCAACCTACGAGCTCTTCGCGGGCATCATCGAATTCGGCTTGGCCAACAATCTCTCCGGGATCGTAACGGTGACAGATACGCGCATCGAAAGGATCCTTCGTCTCGCGACCTGGCCGTTGTCACGTATCGGACAGCCCAAGCAGGTCGGCAACACCGAGGCAGTCGCCGGCTTCCTCGAGATTTCCTACGCCAGTCTCTTGCGCATCCGCTGGAGGGGACGCCTGAACGGGCCGGTGTTGTGGCAACCAGTTCTCATCCAATCGGCATAGCGCCTGCGGATGCTCAGCCGTGACCTGGGTTAAGTC
>NZ_RZSW01000562.1:0-3938 GCF_003997375.1 Mesorhizobium sp. M5C.F.Ca.IN.020.29.1.1
CTGGCAAGGCGTATAAAGGGGTTCAAGGCCGAAAACGCAAGAAAAAAGCAGGTTCGGGCTTATTACGCCGGCGCTCCAAGCGCGGCCAACTGCACCTTGACCTTGCCGCAATAGGCCGCGGAAATCGGGTTCATCCGCTTGGCGCCATGGCCGGCATTGTATTTGAGAATCGTGCCGCAGGTCGTGCCGCCGCCGAGGTTGTGCGCCATGGCGAGGTATTTCATGCCGTATTTGATGTTGGTCTCGGGATCGTAGAGGCCCTTGATCGAGCCGCTGTAACCCATCATCCGCGCCGTCGACGGCTTGATCTGCATCAGGCCGATCTCACCGGCGCTGCCGACCTGGTTCGGCCGAAAGCTGCTTTCGATCATGATGACGGCCTTGGCGAGCGAGACCGGCACACCATTGCTGGCGGCATGACGCTCGATGATCGCCGAATACTGGCCAGCGGCCGCCGCGTTCGGCGCCGCCGCCCGGCTTTTCCCGCCGATCGACGCCGTCGTCGCCTGGTCGATGCGGGTCCTGTTGCGCTTCACGTGCCGTTTGGAGACTGCATTTTTTGCGGAGGCTGGCTTGTTTACCTTTACCCCAGCTTTTTCCGCCTTTGCGGATGCTGGCTTTTTCACCTTTGCCGCAGCAGCTTTTACCGCCTTTGCGGAGGCTGTCCTTTTTTCCTTTGCATCTTGGCCGGCTTTCGGCGTGGCGGTTTTATCGGACACGGTAATGAAACCCTGGTCGGCCCGCTGGCTCAGCGGCGCGCCATGGGCGGCACCGATGGCAAAAGTCATTACGCCGGCAGCAACAGCTGCCGTTAAAACGGTCAATTTCTGCATGGGATCCTGTTCTGTTTGAACCGCGCGAAGAACTTCACGCAGCTACGCTAAATCAACATCGGAACATCTGGGGGCTCTAGGTCCGACAATTTGCACGGATCGCCTTTGACGGCCGAATTGGCGGCAAAAAAGGCGAGGCAAGTCACTTTGAGTGACAGGCTGTAACTGAACAGCTAGGAAAAGACTACTTCGGCGGAACTGCCCTCACGGAAGCAAGCAGCCTTTCCAGCGTGCGGATTGTCGATCCGTCGGCCACGCCATCCACTTTGCGTTGGCGGAAATGCCGTTGAAAAGCCTCGACCACGATTTCGGTATGCCGGTCAAAATTGCCTGATATCTCTACGCCATAACCGTAGAGCGCCAGCATCGATTGCAACGCCTCGACCTCGGCATTCGCATCGCCGGCCTTCAGCACCGCGCCGCGCCTGAGGGGTGCCGCTTCGACGAGATGGCCGACACCGGCCTCGAACAGCGCTTTCCAAGGGAATTTCTCGCCGGGGTCGATCTTGCGTCCCGGCGCCACGTCGGAATGGGCGAGCACCCGTTGGGCTGGAATCGTATGGCGCTGAACAATTCCCTTGCACAGGCCGATGACGGCATCGATCTGCGGTTTCGGAAAAGTCCGATAGCCCAGCGAATGCCCCGGATTCACGATCTCGATGCCGAGCGAACAGGAGTTGATGTCGCTGCGTCCGAACCAGGAACTCTTGCCGGCATGCCAGGCACGGTCGCTTTCCCTGACCATCTGGACGATGCGGCCGTCCTCATGGACGAGATAATGCGACGAAACCTCGCTGGCCGGATCGCACAGCCATGCTTCGGCGCCGGCGCCAGTCTCCATCCCGGTGTAGTGCAGCACGATCATGTCGGGCTTCTCGCGTCGTGGACCGAAATTCGGCGATACCCTTACCTCGGCGCTCGGCTCGTCGGGCGGGAAGCCGCTCATGCGTGCCGCAGGCCTCGTTCGATCATCTCATAGGCCGCGTTGATCGCCGCTATCCTGCTCGTTGCGATCTTGATGAATTCCTGCGGCAGCCCGCGTGCGATCAGCCGGTCGGGATGGTTGTCCGAAACCAGCTTGCGATAACGCCTCCTGACCTCCTCGAACGTTTTTCCCCGCTCGATGCCAAGCACGACATAGGGATCGGCCGCACCCAGGTCGACGTGCCGGGCCAGAATGCTCTGGTAATGCGCCTCCTCGATCCGGAAGATCTCGGCAATACGATGCAGGAACTGCCCTTCGCGCTCGTGGACCAGCCCGTCGGCCTTGGCGATGTGGAACAGCCCGTCGAGAATGTCCTCCAGCATCTTGCAGTTCGAATGACCGGAGCCGCAAAGCTGCGCCATGCGCGCGGCATAGGTCTCGAACCCGGCAATGTCGCGCTTGGCCAGATCGTAGAGCCGCGCCACATTGCGCGTTTGGTCCTTCGGCACTTCGAATATCTGCTGGAAGGCGCGCACCTCGTCCTGCGTGACGATGCCGTCGGCCTTGGCCATCTTGGCCGACAGCGCGATCATCGCTACCGAGAAGGCGACGCGCCGGCGCAGATCCGGGTCGCCGGAGAAAACCGTGCGTACAGCCTCGACCACGTCGACGACGCCGGACGAGGTTGAGGACGAAACGCGCGTGATGAAGTCGCCAAGGCGATCCCAAATCGACATGGGCACCTATTAGGGCTAACTGGCCACCGCTATCAAGCGAAGACAATGCCGCAGGGCAGCCGATTTCGCGGCCGCCTGACCAGCTGGCGCAACCGTCGATCATGGAAAATCAGCAGGCGGCAGCGGCGGCCACGGCGAGCGAAACTGCCAGCCTTCGTCGCCTTGCCATTCGGCCCCTTCTGCTGGGCGAAAAAGTAACGGGCGAAACTGCGCTTGCGGCGGCGGTCGCAAGGAGCGTGTCCTGAAGTCAGAAGGCCGGCATGATGCCGGCCTTCTGTTCATCACCTGAGAACTACTGCGCCGGCGCAGCCGGAGCCGGCTCGGCCGGCTTCGTCGCGTCAGGAGCCGGCTGCATCGGCTGTTCGTTCGCCGGCGGATTGGTGCTCTGCGTGGTTGTGGCGTCCCCGCCCGTGCCGCTGTCGCTGCAAGCCGCAACGCCAAGCAGGGCAAGCGCCGAAACCGACGCAAGAATGAGTTTCTTCATGACATCTCTCCTCTAATCACGCCCCCCGCTACCGGGTGACGAGCGAGGACAGAATGCATCAGGCGCTTATGAGTTTCATAACGTTGCGTTTCCGCATGTAACATCATCTGCTTTTGCCGTTGCCGGCGAAGCCCTGGCGAACTAACACCAAGCCAGGGCGAATTAACATATTGAATCAATAAAATGCCTAGGAGAGCTGCCGTGACCGCCAAATGGGATTTCTGGATCGACCGCGGCGGCACCTTCACCGATGTCATAGGCCGTGATCCGGAAGGCGGGCTGCACCCGCGCAAGCTGCTTTCCGAGAATCCTGAAGCCTATACCGACGCCGCCATCCAGGGCATTCGCGATCTGCTCGAATTAAAATCCGGCGCGCCGATCCCGTCCGGCCTGATCGGCGACATCAAGATGGGCACTACCGTTGCCACCAACGCGCTTCTGGAGCGCAAGGGCGACCGCGTGCTGCTGCTCATCACCAGGGGATTTCGCGACGCGCTGAGGATCGCCTATCAGGCGCGGCCCGACATCTTCGCCAAGGAGATCATTCTTCCCGAACAACTCTACGAGCGCGTCATCGAGGTCGACGAGCGCGTGCGCGCCGACGGCTGCGTCGATCGGCTGCTCGACATCGCCGCCGTGCGCCCAGCCATCGAACAGGCCAAGGCCGACGGCATTGACGCCGTGGCGATCGTCTTCATGCATGCCTGGAAATATCCCGACCACGAAAAGGCGGTTGCAAAAGTCTGCAGAAAACTGCGGTTTCGCCAAGTCTCGGTCAGCCACGAGGTCTCGCCACTCATCAAGCTGGTCGGCCGCGGCGACACTACCGTGGTCGATGCCTATCTGTCGCCGATCCTATCGCGCTATGTGCAGAGGGTGGCGGAAGAGCTGGGCGTTTTCTCCCCCCTCGAGGGGGAGATGGCCGCGAAGCGGCCAGAGGGGGTCGCCCAAGGCAGCGC
>NZ_RZSW01000563.1:0-3935 GCF_003997375.1 Mesorhizobium sp. M5C.F.Ca.IN.020.29.1.1
GCTCTAAAGCATGATCCCGAACCGAAGGTCCGCGCCAGCGAAAAATGGCAACCGGTTTTCGGAAAAGATCGTGCTTAAACAAGCAGATAGATGGCGCCATGGCTGAGTTTTCGCTCTCCGATCTGGAGACAATCATCAGGGAACGCGTGCATTCCGGCGATCCGGATTCGTGGACGGCAAAGCTGTTCGCACGCGGCATGGACAAGGCGGCGCAGAAGCTCGGCGAAGAGGCGGTCGAAACGGTGATCGCGGCCGTTGGCGGTGACAGACAAGCCCTCGTTTCGGAAAGCGCCGATCTCATCTATCATTGGCTTGTCGTTCTGGGCGTCGCCGGCATTCCGCTTGCCGATGTCCTGACCGAACTCGAACGCCGCACCGGTCGTTCGGGCATCGCCGAAAAGGCGTCTCGGCAGGACCGGGGCTGATCGCTGCGGAGGGTAGGAAACTCGATGGACCAGCTCGCCCCCACCGAGAAATATTCGCCCTTTCGTTTTTTCTCGGCAGAGCAATGGTCGCAGTTCCGCGCCGACACGCCGATGACGCTCGGCGAGGACGAGGTCCGTCGCCTGCGTTCGCTCAACGACCCGGTCGACCTCGAAGAGGTCAAGCGCATCTATCTTTCGCTGTCCCGGCTGTTGTCGGCACATGTCGAGGCGAGCCAACTTCTGTTCAGGCAGCGCCAGGCCTTCTTCAACGCGGTGGATGTCGTCAAGACGCCCTTCATCATCGGCATTGCCGGCTCTGTCGCGGTCGGCAAATCGACCACGGCGCGCGTGCTCAAGGAATTGCTGGCGCGCTGGCCGTCGAGTCCCAAGGTCGATCTGATCACCACAGACGGCTTCCTGCTTCCCAACGAAATCCTGCGCCGCAACAATCTGATGGAACGCAAGGGCTTTCCCGACAGCTATGACGTCGGCGCATTACTGCGTTTCCTGTCGGGTATCAAATCGGCGCAGCGCAATGTCCGCGCGCCGGTCTATTCGCACCTGACCTACGACGTCGTTCCCGGCGAGTTCCAGACCATCGACCGGCCCGATATATTGATCTTCGAAGGCATCAACGTGCTGCAGCCGGGCAAGCTGCCGAAGGACGGCAAGATTGTGCCTTTCCTGTCGGATTTCTTCGACTTCGCCATCTATATCGATGCCGAAGAGGAGCTGATCCATCAATGGTACATCGCCCGCTTCATGCGGCTGCGCGAGACCGCCTTCCGCGATCCGGACTCCTTCTTCCACCGCTATTCGCAACTTTCTCAAGC
Source organism: Mesorhizobium sp. M5C.F.Ca.IN.020.29.1.1 (assembly GCF_003997375.1). Classification (NCBI taxonomy): domain Bacteria; kingdom Pseudomonadati; phylum Pseudomonadota; class Alphaproteobacteria; order Hyphomicrobiales; family Phyllobacteriaceae; genus Mesorhizobium; species Mesorhizobium sp. M5C.F.Ca.IN.020.29.1.1. The sequence goes on from NZ_RZSW01000563.1 coordinate 1,259, forward strand.
AGCGGCCCGCGCCATCGCGGAAGGCCTATGGGCCAACATCAATCTGAAGAATTTGCGCGAGAACATCCTGCCGACGCGAGCCCGCGCCGATCTCATCCTGCGCAAGGGCGCCAATCATCTGGTCGAGGAAGTGGCGCTCAGGAAGCTGTAACGAAGCGGTTAATGGTGCCTTAGGCAGTGCCCGCTATCGTTCGATTGCCAATTCCGGAGCATTTTGTGGGGAGCCGGTGATCAATATGCCTGCATTGCGCCGGCCTGACATTTCCGCCCGGCGCGGAACACTTGCTCCGCGCCGGCTTCTCAAATTCGCCTCGGTGGGGCTCGCGGCCACAGTGCTCTACGCGCATTGTGCCAGCCTCTTCACCAGTGCCGGGTCAACATACCTGCCGCCGGCCACAGCCTCCGTGGCCGCCTATGCGGTCGCGGCAATATTCTCCTATCTCGGCCACAAGTTCTTCACCTTCATGTCGGCCGGCTCGCATCAATTCGAAGCGCCGCGTTTCGCCGTGCTGACCGGATCCGGCCTTGCCATCGCCTATCTTCTTCCGCTGCTCCTCGTCGGGCAGTTCGGCCTGCCGGCGGCGATTCCGATACTGCTCACCTGCATTCTCATTCCGGTGGTCAACTTTGTCGTTCTCGAACGCTGGATCTTTTCCGGCCGATCAGCGGCGGGCCTGGACGGTGATCCGAAGCGGGTGCCGGTCTTGGGGAAATCCGATACTTGAAAAAGAGAGAGAGCGGCGATACGCCTCGACTTGAAAGTCCGCCGCTCTAGCCAGGATAGGTCACCCGTCTCAGCGTCAGGTTGATCCGCCCGCCGTTCTTCAGCAATGCCGAGGTCGATGGATAGATGCGATCGACGCCGTGAAAACAGAGGCGGCCTTCGCCGCCAAGCACGACGACATCGCCGCTTTTCAGCTTGAACGATTTGGTGCCGCCTTCGCGCGTGGTCTGGCCGACCCTGAACAGGCAATCGTCGCCCAGTGAAACGGAGACGACCGGCGCGGAGAAATCGATCTCGTCGCGGTCTTGATGGAGGCCCATCTTCGCGTCCGGCGAATAGAAATTGACCAGGCATGCCTCCGGCGGATGGGAATAGGCAGACACGTCCCGCCACAGCTCCAGCAGCACGTCCGGGATCGGCGGCCAGGGCATTCCGGTCACCGGGTGCGTCGGTTGGTAGCGATAGCCCTCCTTATCGGTGACCCAGCCGAGCGAACCGCAATTGGTCATGCGCACGCTCATCTCCTTGCCGGTGCGCGGCATGGCCGGCACAAACAAGGGGGCCTCCTGCACGACCCCTCTCACATCCTCGACCAGCGCTTCCTGCACCGCGCGGGACAGATAGCCGGGCATATGGCGGACGCCTTTGGGCAGAACGAGCATGGTCGCTTGATCCGTTGGTCTGCAAAGAATCAGAATGCCACCATCAAATGAAAACGGCGACCCGAAAGCCGCCGTTGTCGATTGGCCGTCGCCGATCTGGTCAGGCCCGATCTGGTCAGGCCCGATCTGGTCAGGCCTGGTCGAGATCCGGTATGCGCCGGACCTGCCCGGATAAATCTTGTCCGGATGGATCAGCATCGGCTTGTTGGCATCGAAAATGATCGTGTTCTTCGCACACTTGCCCTTGCCGTAGCTCTTTCGGCGATCTTCCAGAGGTTGTCGCCTTTCTTGACCGTGTAGGAGGTCGGTTCCTTGGCCGGGGCAGCGGGTGTGCCGGATTCGGGTGCGGCGACTTGCAATTCATCCGCCTGCACCTTGGACACGCCAGCGTATTGCCAACGGCGATGACGGCTTTCGAAGATCGATTGATCCTTGACCCACGCCTTTCAGGACAGCCGTATCGCCTTTGACGACGACTTCGACATTGTCTGTGCCGAGCGCGTGCGAATCGAGTTCCCTCTTGAGCGTATCGGCGGTCGGCTCGGGCTCATCGTCGCCGAAGCCGAGCTTCTTGCCGACGCCCTTGACGAAATCAAACATGCCCATCTGTGGTCTCCCTTGCTGTGGCGAATACCAAACTTGCCACCTGCAACCTTGAATTGGAAACCGTCGACCAGCGATCGATGTCGCGCCTGCCGCATCGGCCCGAAAAGTGGAATCGATTTTCGAAAAACACGATGTGGATACAAATGTCAGACGTATTTTGTGCGTCCAAGGGGACGCACGTCGCTCTAATCGTCGTCCACCCGGCCGCGCAATTTCTTGATTGTGCCGCGCCCAGCCTTGGTCTTCAGCCGCCTTTCGATCGCGCCTTTCGACGGCCTCGTCTTCTTGCGCGGTGGCGGCGGCGGTTCGGCGGCCGTGGCGACCAGTTCCGCAAGCCGCGCCCGGGCGTCCGCCCGGTTCTGCTCTTGCGTGCGGAAGCGTCCGGCCTCGATGACGATGACGCCATCCTTGGTGGCGCGCTGGCCGGCCAGCTTTATGGTTCGCTCGCGGACGCGCTCCGACAGGCCCGGCGCATTCGCCGCATCGAAGCGCAATTGCACCGCCGTCGCCACCTTGTTGACGTTTTGGCCGCCAGGGCCCGACGAGCGGATGAAGTCCTCGTGCAGGTCATCCGGATGGATCACCGCATCGTCGGCAATGATGATCTTGTCGTCGGCGTTCATGCCGCAGTCATGGCGCGGCAAACGAAAAAAGAAAAGGGCCGACCCCCGGGGTCGGGCCTTCC
>NZ_RZSW01000564.1:0-3894 GCF_003997375.1 Mesorhizobium sp. M5C.F.Ca.IN.020.29.1.1
GTGTAGATGATATCGACGTCGCCGAGTTCCTTGGCCGCCTCTTCGGCGCCCTTGTTGGCAGCATCGAAGAAGCCATTGCCGAGCGACTTCACCACCAGTGCGATCTTGACGTTCTCGGCATAGGCGGCATTCACGAACATGGCGGCGGAGAACGCCGCCGTAACCATCAGTTTCTTCAGAAAGCTCATCGAATATCCTCCCTTGAGTGTTGCATTCCATCGCCGCTGCGGGCCTCAGGCCTGCAGCGAAGATTCTTCCTTATTGCCCAGCGTTGTGCGGGCGACGACCAGCGTCACACCCGCGGCCTCCAACATCTTGGCCTCGCGGTCCTCGATGCCGTCGTCGGTAATGACGGTCGCGATGCGCGACAGGCCGCACAGGATCAGGCTCGAGCGTTTTCTGAACTTCGACGAGTCGACCAGCACCACCAGTTCGTCGGCCTGATCGATCAGTTTCTGCTCGGCCTGGATCAGCAGCGGATCGCCTTCCATCAAGCCGAGTGGCCCGAGCCCTTGTGCGCCCATGAACATGCGGCGCGCATAGAAATTGCGCGTCACGTCATTCTCGAAGGGCGACAGGATGATGTTCTGCTCGCGGTAGATGGTGCCGCCCGACAGCATCACCGTGTTCTTGGAGTGCTTGAGCAGGTGCTCGGCGATCGGAAAGGAATTGGTGAAGATCGGCATCCGGCGGCCGGTCAGGAAATGCACCATCTGGAAGGTGGTGGTGCCGCCATTGATGATGATCGGCTCGCCGTCCTTGCAGAGTTCCACGGCGTCCCGCGCGATGGCCCGCTTCTGCGAAGCGTTGATCGTCTCGTTGACGGAAAAAGGCCGGCCGGCAAGGCCGATGAACTGCGGTGGCGTGATCGCCTCGGCGCCGCCGCGCACGCGGCGCACGCGCTTTTGCACGTGCAATGCGGCGATGTCGCGCCGGATCGTCGCCTCGGACGAGTCCGTCAGGTCGACCATCTCCTGCACCGTCACCACAGGCTTTTCCTGGACGGCGGACAAAATGATCCTGTGGCGCTCTTTCTCGTGCATGGTTCCTCCCTGCCGAGCATCTAGGCACCCAAAACGCGCAGTGTCAATCATTTCCGATCATATAATTTCATTGTGCAGTGCAATATGATCAATCTTGATCGTTTGTGATTGACAACGCCCCCGCTTGCGTGGACATTCGAGCAAAGCTGACCCGCAATGCGGTGGCAATTGACCGCATCGTTTGCGCGTCTCACGTCACGGGAGGATTACCTATGCTCGACAAGCGCTCCGGCACGCGCCTCGCCAATCTTTGGGATGACGCGAAAGCCCAAGCAATGAGCGAGCCGGAACGTCTCGTCTATCGCTCGAAGGTTCTTGGCTCCGACAAGCGCGTCACCAACTATGGCGGCGGCAACACCTCTTCCAAGATCTGGCAAAAGGATCCGCTCACCGGTGAGAGCATGGAAGTGCTGTGGGTCAAGGGCTCGGGCGGCGACAGCGCCTCGATCAAGCTCGACGGCTTCGCCACGCTCTATATGGACAAGCTCAGGGCGTTGAAGGGTCTTTATCGCGGCCTCGAGCATGAAGACGAAATGGTCGGCTATCTGCCCCACTGCACCTTCAACCTCAATCCGCGCGCGGCCTCGATCGATACGCCGCTGCACGCATTCGTGCCGAAGCCCCATGTCGACCACATGCATCCCGACGCCATTATCGCCATTGCCGCCGCCAAGGATTCGAAGGCGCTGACCAAGGAGATCTTCGGCGACGCGATCGGCTGGCTGCCGTGGAAGCGTCCGGGCTTCGAACTCGGCCTGTGGCTGGAAAAATTCTGCCTCGAGAACCCTGAGGCCAAGGGCGTCGTCCTGGCAAGCCATGGCCTGTTCACCTGGGGCGACACCCCAAAGGGATGCTACGAGACGACGATCTCGGTGATCAACCAGGCGATCGACTGGTTCGAGCGCAAGTCTGAAGGCAAGCCGATCTTCGGTGGCGAAGTCGTCAAATCGCTCGACGCGCCGGCGCGTCGCGCCGCGGCGGCAAAGCTGATGCCGAGGATCCGCGGCCTGATTTCGGAGAAAAGCCACAAGCTTGGCCATTTCGACGATTCGCCGGCCGTGCTCGAATTCGTCAATTCGAAGGATTTGCGCCCACTGGCAGCGCTCGGCACATCCTGCCCGGACCATTTCCTGCGCACCAAGATCCGGCCGCTGGTCATCGAATTCGATCCCGGGAATCCCGACGTCGATGCCGTCATCGCCCGTCTCGCCGACGATGTGGCGGAGTATCGTGTTGGCTATCAGGCTTATTACGACCGCTGCAAGCACGTGGATTCGCCACCGGTGCGTGATCCGAACGCCGTGGTCTATCTGATGCCCGGCGTCGGCATGTTCACCTTCGCCGGCGACAAGGCGACGGCGCGCATATCGGGCGAATTCTACGTCAACGCCATCAATGTCATGCGCGGCGCCTCGACGGTGTCGACCTATGTCGGGCTGCCCGAGCAGGAAGCCTTCGACATCGAGTACTGGCTGCTCGAAGAGGCAAAGCTGCAGCGCCTGCCGAAGCCGAAGGCTCTAGCCGGCCAGATCGCGCTGGTCACCGGCGGCGCCGGCGGCATCGGCCGGGCGACGGCCAACCGGCTGCTGCGCGAAGGCGCCTGCGTCGTGCTGGCCGACATCGACGAGACCGCCCTTGCCAGCGCCAATGACGAGCTGGCGAAAGCCTATGGCAAGGATTTCGTGCGGCCGCTGGTCATCAATGTCACGTCAGAGGACCAGGTGATCTCCGGCTTCGCCGAGACCGCGGTCGAGTTCGGCGGCATCGATATACTGGTGTCGAATGCCGGCCTGGCAACCTCGGCGCCGATCGAGGAGACGACGCTGGCGCTGTGGAACAAGAACATGGACATCTTGTCGACCGGCTATTTCCTGGTTTCGCGGGAAGCATTCCGGCTGTTCCGGGCTCAGAAGATCGGTGGCAACGTCGTCTTCGTCGCCTCCAAGAACGGTCTTGCCGCATCGCCCAATGCCGCCGCCTATTGCACGGCCAAGGCTGCCGAAATCCATCTGGCGCGCTGTCTGGCGCTGGAAGGCGCGGAAGCCCAGATCAGGGTCAATGTCGTTAATCCCGACGCCGTGCTGCGCGGCTCCAAGATCTGGACCGGCGAGTGGAAGGAACAGCGCGCCGCCGCCTACAAGATGTCGACCGACGACCTCGAGGAGCACTACCGCTCGCGCTCGATGCTGAAGCGTTCGGTGTTCCCCGAAGACATCGCCGAGGCGATCTATTTCTTCGCGTCCGACATGTCGGCCAAGTCGACCGGCAATATCGTCAATGTCGACGCGGGCAATGCCCAGTCGTTCACGCGCTGAGCGGAGACGGGCGATGGAACAAATCATCTCCGCCGACATCGTCGAAAAAGACAACGCCGCGCGCGAGGCCGACCTCAAGCGCGATTACGACTCGCTCGGTGAGCTTCTTGACCGTCGCGGCATCGCCATCGACGCTATCAGCGACAAGGTCGAAAAATTCGCCGTGGCGATCCCGTCCTGGGGCGTCGGCACCGGCGGCACCCGCTTTGCCCGCTTTCCCGGCGCCGGCGAGCCGCGCGACATTTTCGACAAGATCGAGGACTGCGCCGTCATCCGGCAGTTGACGCAGGCGACGCCGACCGTCTCGCTGCACATTCCATGGGACAAGGCCGACCCGAACCGGCTGAAGCAGGCCGCCTCCCTGTTCGGCCTCGGCTTCGACGCCATGAATTCGAACACGTTCTCTGACGCTAAGGGCCAGGCGCTTTCCTACAAGTTCGGCTCGCTGTCGCATGCCGATGCCGCAACCCGCCGGCAGGCGGTCGAGCACAATCTCGAATGCATCGAGATCGGCAAGACGCTGGGATCGAAGGCAC
>NZ_RZSW01000565.1:0-3892 GCF_003997375.1 Mesorhizobium sp. M5C.F.Ca.IN.020.29.1.1
GTATTCGACATCTCCAAGGTTCGTGATGTGAGCCCCGAAGCACGCGCGGCGGAGCACTGGCAGACTTATGTGTCGCGACTTGAGGCTCAACCGGGGATCATCGTCGCCCAACAAAGGGCGAGGGGTGGACACTTCTATATTTCCGGCCTGAGAGACCCGCAGGCCGCCGACCCGCAGGCTCTGCTGTCCGGAACAGGGGTTGATCCGGCTCGCGTTCATTCGCAGTGGCAATTCTATCAGAGCCTTGATCCGAAGTTCGTGCTGAAGCGGCTGGTGGCGTCGCTTGCTCCGCCGAAATCGGTTCGGCTTATGACCATCCAGGATCGCATCGTTGCCGTGGGTGAGGCTCCTGCCGCCTGGATAAACCGGGCGCGGGTCGCCTCCCAGCAGCTGTCCGCGGACGGACTCTCTCTAGATATCTCCGAGCTGCGTGAGTCGACCCCTCAGGAACTTACGCATTTGAGGGACGCTATTCAAGCGGTCGACATTTTCTTCGATTCTGGCAAGGCTGTACCGGGACCAGAGCAATTGCCGGTTCTCGACAAATTGGCGAATCAGTTGAAGGAATTGGCCAAGGATGCCCGCGAGGCAGGCGTAACAGCCCAGTTCATGTTGACCGGCCATTCGGACGCGACGGGCCGTGAAACGGCCAAGGTGTCGATCAGCGCCGCCCGCGCGGAGACAGTTCGTGCGCTTCTCAAGAAGCGCGGCGTCGATCCGGAATTGCTCTTGGTTCGCGGCGCGGGCACCTTTGAGCCAGCGGAGGCTGAAGATAGCCGAACCGGGAGCTCCGCCAATCGCAGAGTTTCGGTTACGGTAAATTTCCACTAGGGCGGAGCCCAGGATATTGCAAAAGAAGATCTGCATGTTGGGCGGGTTCGCTGTCGGAAAGACAAGTCTGGTTCGCAGGTTTGTGCAAAGCATCTTTTCAGAAACCTACTTGACCACGGTGGGAGTGAAAATCGACAAGAAGAGTGTTGTATTGCCGGATAAAACCGTGGATCTGATTTTGTGGGATTTGGCCGGCGAAGACGATATCGGCTCATTCCGCGTCAGCTATGTGCGAGGTGCGAGCGGGCTCGTGCTTGTCGTCGATGGAACCCGCGCCGCTACTCTTGCCGTGGCGCTCACGCTGCGCGAGCGGGCCGAGGCCGAATTCGGCGCTATGCCGTTCGTATTGCTGTTCAACAAATCGGATCTGGCCGATCGGTGGGCAATATCGGATAGTGAGATTAACGAGCTGAGGCAACTTGGATGGCAAATCTATCTAACAAGTGCGCTTTCGGGTGAATGTGTTGATGATGCGTTTCGTCAGCTTGCTTCGATGGTTGCCAAATAGACCATGCATGGATTGCCAAGAGAAGTCAGAAGCTGGATTTACGATTTCTTCTACAACGAGTACTCTGTCGCGTATCTGAAAATTGACGCCCAGCTTTGCATCGCTGCGAAGGGCGGTAGTGTTGAACATTACGGCCTGTCATCACTTTGCATTGGCAAGCCCGTAGCCGAGCAGCTTGAATTCATGGAAGGTTTGCTGCCTTGGCCGGAGCTTCCATATCATATGGCCATGGTCGAACTGCCCAGCGGGCGTGTCGCGGACCTTCATCTTTTTGCTGACAATGCCTGCGTATGGCTGCTCTTTCTTGACGCCACTGCCGAACGCGACAATAGGCAGCGGCTTCAACAGAAGGCTTATGAAATGACACTCCTGCAAGAGAGGGAGCGCCAACTCAACGAAAAATTACAATTGACGAACGAAGCGTTGAGGCAGAGCCAAGAGGGATTGTCGCGTGAATACCAGCGCGCCGAAAGCCTACTCCTCAACATTCTTCCAGCGTCGATCGCGGAGCGGTTAAAAGCGGACGAACAAATTGCAGACAGCCATGCTGACGTGAGCGTGCTTTTTGCCGACATCGTCGGCTTTACGGAAAGAGCGCGGAGCGTCGGAGCCGAGACAACGCTCGCTATTTTAAATTACTTCTTCAAGGCGGCGGATTTGCTCTCGGAACGATACGGCTGCGAAAAGATCAAGACAATCGGCGACTGCGTGATGGTGGTCGCTGGCCTGCCCGCCGCGCGATCCGATCATGCAGAAGCCCTTGCGCACTATGCACTTGAACTGCGGAAGGCGGTTAAGCGCGAACGCTTCGCAGGAGAACCGATAAGACTCAGAATTGGAATTCACTCAGGACCAATCGTCGCGGGCGTCATAGGCAAAAGGCGGTTTGCCTATGACCTGTGGGGCGAGACCGTTAATCTCGCCGCACGTATTCAAACGTCAGCGGATCCCGATGAAATCCGTATCTCGGATGCAACTCGCAAACTGCTTGGACCAAATTTTGCTTGCGACCCACTCGAGGAAACGGAATTGCGTGGTACAGGTCGTGTGCGAATGTGGCGGCTCCCGGCCTGATTTGCCGGTTGGCAGCGCCGACGCTGGAGCGCATTGCAGCTCAAGCAACATCGTAGTTTCGTATGTCCGCAGAGGCGCAGTCGACCACCGAGCGGGGTCGCGTCCCCATAGGTGGTGTGGCTCGGCGGTAGCGACGCCGCTCGCGAGCGCGCCCTCGATAGCGCTGTAGCGAGCGAGCGGCTTTGCCGTGGTCCATCGACAATTCGCCGGTAAGGTCGGGTTGCTGACACCAACCTCGAAGGAACCATCGATGACCGATGGCATGATGAACCTGCGCGCTCGTGGAGAAGCCTCCAGATTCCGACCTTTTGCGCGAGATGATTGGCTTTGCCGCCGGGCGGCTGATGGAGTTGGAGGTTGGTGGCCGCCACCGGGGCCGCCTATGGCGAGAAGAACCCGTTGCGCACGGCCCAGCGCAACGCTATCGCGAGCGCGACTGGGAGACGCGCGCCGGTTGCAACGCCATGTAAGCAAAAGGCGCCCCGAAAGGCGCCTCTTAATCGCTTGATTCCCCGTGGGAAACTGGAGCGGGTGAAGCGATTCGAACGCTCGACCCCAACCTTGGCAAGGTTGTGCTCTACCCCTGAGCTACACCCGCTCGCGCGGCTTTTGGGCCGCAAGCCGCGCCTATATGGCTGAAGGGCGCGGCGATTGCAACAGGGGAATCGCAGGTTTTTTGGCCGCACCCGGCGACGTAACCGAGCCTTCCGTGGCGTGTATCGCACGGAATTCAGCGCGTCGCCGCGCAACGGTCTTGTCTCGGCCGCGTCATTGGCCGTAAACGGCATGATCCAAACCGAGACAGCAAGAAGTCCGACAAGAAACAACATGCCGAAAACCGAAGCCGAGCTTTTTGCCTTTCTCACCGATCTCGGGATCCAGGTCTCGACCTTGCGCCATCCGCCGCTGTTCACGGTCGCCGATTCGCAGGCGCTGCGTGGAGAAATTGCCGGCGGGCACACCAAGAACCTGTTCCTCAAGGACAAGAAGGACAATTTCTTCCTGGTCAGCGTCGACGAGGAGGCGGTGGTCGATCTCAAGCAGATCCATCATGCCATCGGCGCCGCCGGGCGCGTTTCCTTCGGCAAGCCGGAGATGCTGATGGAGCTTCTCGGCGTCGTACCGGGCGCGGTCACGGTGTTCGGCGTGATCAACGATACGGAGTTGCGGGTCAAGGTCGTTCTCGACCAGGAGTTGATGCGCCATGCGGTCATCAATGCTCATCCGCTGACCAATGAGGCAACGACCTCGATCGCCGCTGCCGACCTCGTCAAATTCGTCGAGGCAACTGGGCATGATCCTGTTATCTTGAAAGTCACGGGATGATCGCCACATGGATGACGATAAACCGATTTCTGAGTGAGAATAAAGGACGTTGTGCCGGGCCGGTGGCCGGCGGCGCGACCGAAAGGGCGACGAGATGAGCGACAACAATCAATTTGGCGGCCCATTTGGCAGCAATGGCGGACAGTATGCCAC
>NZ_RZSW01000566.1:0-3892 GCF_003997375.1 Mesorhizobium sp. M5C.F.Ca.IN.020.29.1.1
TCCTTCGACATCGCCAAGGGCGAGACGGTGGCGCTGGTCGGCGAATCCGGCTCCGGCAAATCGGTCACGGCGTTGTCGGTGCTGAAGCTGCTGCCCTATCCGGCCGCCAGCCATCCGTCGGGAAAGATCCTGTTCCAGGGCGCCGATCTGCTCGCTGCCGACGAGAAGGCATTGCGCCGCGTGCGCGGCAACAAGATCACCATGATCTTTCAGGAGCCGATGACCTCGCTCAATCCGCTGCACACGATCGAGCAGCAGATCGTCGAGGTGCTGACGCTGCACCAGGGCCTAGGCGATCGCCAAGCCAGGGCGCGCACCCTGGAGCTGCTCAACGAGGTCGGCATCCGCGAGCCGGAGAAGCGGCTCGACGCCTATCCGCACCAGCTTTCCGGCGGCCAGCGCCAGCGCGTCATGATCGCCATGGCACTGGCCAACGAACCGGAACTGCTGATCGCCGACGAACCGACGACGGCACTCGACGTCACCGTGCAAGCGCAGATCCTCGAACTACTTGCGGAGCTGAAGAGCCGCAAGGGCATGTCGATGCTGTTCATCACCCACGATCTCGGCATCGTCAGAAAGATCGCCGACCGGGTCTGCGTGATGACCAAGGGCAAGATCGTCGAGACCGGACCGACGAAAGATATCTTCGCCAACCCGCAGCACACCTATACGCGGCATCTGCTGGCCGCCGAACCGAAGGGCAAACCGCCCGCCGCAAACGCTGCCGCCAAGCCTGTGATGACAGGCCAGGACATAAAAGTCTGGTTTCCGATCAAGAAGGGCTTTTTCCGGCGCACCGTCGACAATGTGAAGGCGGTGGACGGCATCGACGTCACCGTGCGCGCCGGCCAGACGCTCGGCGTCGTCGGCGAATCCGGCTCTGGCAAGACGACGCTCGGCCTGGCGCTGGCCAGGATGATCTCGTCGATCGGGACCATTCAGTTCAACGGGCGCGATATCAACGAGCTGTCGTTCAACGCCATGCGGCCGCTGCGGCGCGAGCTGCAGATCGTATTCCAGGATCCGTTCGGGTCGTTGAGCCCGCGCATGTCGGTCTCCGAGATCATCGAGGAAGGGCTGAAGATCCACGAACCGAAGCTGTCGCCCGATGAGCGTGACAAGCGCATCGTCGATGTGCTCGGGGAAGTCGGGCTCGATCCCGCCACGCGCAATCGCTATCCGCACGAGTTTTCCGGCGGCCAGCGCCAGCGCATCGCCATCGCCCGCGCCATGGTGCTCAACCCGCGCTTCGTCATGCTGGACGAGCCAACCTCGGCGCTCGACATGAGCGTGCAGGCGCAGGTGGTCGATCTTCTGCGCAGCCTGCAGGCGAAGCACGACCTCGCCTATCTGTTCATCAGCCACGACCTGAAGGTCATCCGCGCGCTTGCCAACGACGTCATCGTCATGCGCAATGGCAGGATCGTCGAAGCCGGCCCATCCGAACAGATTTTCGAACGGCCGCAGACCGACTATACCAAGGCGCTGATCTCGGCCGCATTCAGGATCGAAACGGCGCCGGTCGGCATCGTCAGCGAGTAGCCCGTCCCGCATAAGGAAATAGAATCCGCAATGGAAAAAGGCCGTATCCTGCTTGCCCTCACCGGTATCCATCCAGGCCGTTGGCGCGAACTCTTGTCGGCGGAACGCGAGGTGGTGCTCGAGCCGGACGGCGCCAGCGATCCCTCGATCACCTATGCGGTGGTGTGGAAGCAGCGGCCCAACCTTCTGTCGTCGCTGCCCAATCTGCGCGCTGTCTTTTCGATCGGCGCCGGCGTCGACCACATCTTCGCCGATCCCACTTTGCCCGACGTGCCGATCGTCAAGGTCGTGGCCGACAACCTGACCCAGTACATGACCGAATACGTCGTCTGGCGGGTGCTCGATCACCATCGCCAGGGCATGCTCTACCGGTCGCAGCAGCAAAAGAAGATCTGGCACGAGCCACCGCAGCGACCGGCCGGCGACATCTCCGTCGGCATCATGGGGCTCGGCACGCTTGGCCGCGCGGCGGCGTCGGTGCTTTTGTCACTCGGCTTTGCGCTCAATGGCTGGTCGCGCAGCGAGCGGCCGATGGAAGGCGTTTCGACCTATGCGGGCGAGGCCGGATTGGTCCCCTTCCTCAACGCCACCGACATTCTGGTGGTGCTTTTGCCACTCACGCCGCAGACGCAAGGCGTGATCAATTACGGCGTGCTGAAGGAATTGAGGAAACGCAACGGCCTCGGCGGCTCGGTGCTGATCAATGCCGGGCGCGGCAAGTTGCAGAAGGACGCCGACATTCTGCGTGCGCTGGAGGACGGCACACTCAAGGAAGCGAGCCTCGACGTGTTCGAGGTCGAGCCGCTGCCGAAGACCAGCCGGCTGTGGACCCACCCGAAAGTGTTCGTGACGCCGCATGCGGCGGCGACCTCCGACCCCGTGCATCTGGTGCCGATTATGCTGCGCCAGATGGCCGCCTTCGAGCGCGGCGGGAAGCTCGAGAACGTGGTGGATCGCGACGCGGGGTATTAGAGCGCCGCGCGTCCAATTGAACGCGCAAAGGACGCTTTAACATTTTTTGAATCCACGCATGATCCTTTCCGGAAATTGATTCCGATTTCCGGGATCATGCGCTAACCCGGCAGGCCAAGCTTGGTCTGCTTGGCCGGCTTGCCACATTCGCGGCGGGCGATCGACCGGTTCATGGCATCGATCCGGCCGCTCGCCTGTTCGACCTCTCGCTGGGCCTTGGAACGGGCGTCCGGCGTGAACGGGCCGAGGCCCACCCCGGGATCGGAGAAGGACGGCTTGGCATCCTGTGGAAGACGGTATTGCTGTGCCAGCCGGTTGCGTTGCGCCAGCAATTGATTGCAGGGCACGCTGTCATATTGCAGCGAGGATTGGACATTCGCGTCCTGTCGCTCGGCAATCGAGGTGCCGATGCAACCGGCTATTGCCAGGCAAGATGCCAAGACCACCAAGTTCCAGCGCATGCAACGTCCCCCGTGTCGGTGTCCTGCCCTTTCGGGCATGCGAATCGGACTTTTTTCGCAGCCGCGGCCACGTGTGGCGCAGGTGAACGAAAATGATCGCCGACGAGGCCTGATGCGGTTTCACGCCGACAGTTGCCTGTAAGCCGAGTCAGCAGTCACTTGCAACAGGCTTCCCGCGCCGGAATTAGCAACTATCTTGGAGCCATGCGCGCCAGTGACCTGCTTCATCCCCGGCCCGAGGGTCTCTACTGCCCACCCGGCGATTTCTTCATCGACCCGGTGCGGCCGGTCAACCGGGCGCTGATCACGCACGGCCATTCCGACCATGCCCGTTCAGGCCACCGCTCGGTGCTGGCCACACAACAGACGCTTGACATTATGGGGCTGCGCTACGGCGAGGACTTTGCCGGGACGACGCAAGCGGCAGCACTTGGCGAGGCGATTGCGCTGAACGGCGTCACCGTAACCTTCCATCCGGCCGGCCATGTGCTGGGCTCGGCGCAGATCGAGGTCGTGCATCAGGGCTCATGCATCGTCGCTTCGGGCGACTACAAGCGCCATAGGGACGCGACTTGCGAGCCGTTCCAACCGGTCATGTGCGACGTGTTCATCACCGAGGCGACTTTCGGCCTGCCGGTGTTCCGTCACCCGCCCGATACCGAAGAGATCGCCCGCCTGCTGAAATCGACGGCGCAGTTTCCCGAACGCGCGCATCTGGTCGGCGCCTATGCGCTCGGCAAGGCGCAGCGCGTCATGCGGTTGCTGCGCGACGCCGGCTACGACAAGCCAATCTACATCCACGGCGCGCTGGCCAAGCTCAGCGACTACTATCAGCGCCAGGGCATCGACCTCGGGACGCTGGAGCCGGCGACCGTCGAAAGCGGTGGCAAGGACGACTTCACTGGGGCCATCGT
>NZ_RZSW01000567.1:0-3878 GCF_003997375.1 Mesorhizobium sp. M5C.F.Ca.IN.020.29.1.1
AGCGCCCACTCGGCGCGAATTACTTGCCGCCGCGGCGGCCGCCGGAGCGCTCAGCCTGCTCCCAAAGACGCTGCGCGCCGCCGCCGGGAGCGACCCAATCCGCCCCTTTATGATCAACATCCCTCAAACAGAGATCGATGAACTCCGCCGCCGCATTGCGGCGACGCGTTTGCCCGATCCGGAAACGGTCGATGACCGCTCGCAAGGCATAAAGCTGGCGAGCCTGCGCGAGATCGTGCGCTATTGGGGGACCGAATACAACTGGCGCAGGGCAGAGCAGAAACTGAACGCTCTCCCGCAATTCATTACCGAGATCGACGGGCTCGACATCCATTTCATTCAGGTGAAATCCCGTCACGCCAATGCCTTGCCTCTCATCATCACGCACGGCTGGCCAGGCTCGGTCATCGAGCAGCTGAAGGTCATCGGGCCGCTGACCGATCCGACGGCCCATGGGGGCCAGGCGGAGGACGCATTCGACGTCGTGATCCCCTCGATGCCGGGTTACGGCTTCTCCGGCAAGCCGACCGGCACGGGCTGGAATCCCGAGCGCATCGCTCGAGCCTGGGCGGAACTGATGCAGCGCCTCGGCTACACCCGCTACGTCGCCCAGGGCGGTGACTGGGGGTCCCCCGTCTCGAGCGCGATGGCCCGCCAGGCGCCGGCGGGATTGCTCGGAATTCACATCAACCTGCCGGCGACGATACCGCCCGAGGTGGCTGCTGCGCTCGCCGCCGGAAGGCCCGCGCCGGCGGGACTTTCCGAGAAGGAGCGCGCAGCGTTCGATTCGCTCGACACGTTCTTCAGGAAGTACAGGGCCTACGGCGCGATAATGGGCACTCGGCCGCAGGCGATCGGCTACTCCCTGGCGGACTCGCCAGCGGGGCTGGCAGCCTGGATACTTGACTACAACAACGGCGAGCCGGAGCGTGTGCTCGACAGAGACGACGTGCTGGACAACATCACGCTGTATTGGCTGACGAATACAGGAACGTCGGCAGCGCGGCTGTACTGGGAGACCAGTGGCCAAAGCGTCATTCTCGCTGCAGCGCAGAAGACGAGCGACATCTCGCTTCCGGTCGCGATCACGGTGTTTCCGGGAGAGGTCTATCGCGCGCCGGAGACATGGGCCCGCCGCGCCTATCGGAATCTGATCTACTTCAACGAAGTCGACAAGGGCGGGCACTTCGCGGCCTGGGAGCAGCCCGAACTCTTCGCGGCCGAACTGCGCGCCGCCTTCAGGCAGCTGCGCCAATCCATCTGAAATCCGCGGTGCGCTCTGCGTCAGCGTCAAACCAAGGAGAATGTCATGAACAAAACAGCGCCAACCCGACGAGATGTTCTTGCCGCTTCAGTAGCCGCAGGCGCCATCAGCCTGTTGCCTGTGCACGTTGCTTCGGCGGCCGCAGATCACTCCATCCGGCCCTTCACCGTGAAGGTGCCGCAAGCCGTGGTCGATGACCTCCGCCAGCGCATCGCGGCGACACGCTGGCCCACAAAGGAGCTCGTCGGGGATCGGTCGCAGGGCATACAGCTCGCGACAATCCAGGAACTCGCCCGCTACTGGGCGACCGACTACGATTTCGGTCGGCTCGAGGCACGACTGAACGCACTGCCGCAGTTCACGACCGAGATCGACGGGGTGAAGATCCACTTCATCCACGTCAAATCCCGGCATGAGAACGCGTTGCCGCTTATCATGACGCATGGCTGGCCCGGCTCGGTGATCGAGCTGCTGGAGACCGTCAGCCCGCTGACCGACGCGAACGCTCACGGCGGCACATCCGACGACGCCTTCCACCTGGTGCTGCCGTCCTTGCCCGGCTACGGCTTCTCCGGCGAGCCGACCGAGCTCGGCTGGGACTCAGGCCGCATCGCCCGCGCGTGGGCGCAGCTGATGGATCGCCTCGGCTACACGCGCTATGTCGCCCAGGGAGGCGACGTGGGCGCCGATGTCACGGACGTAATGGGCCGCCAGGCGCCCAAGGGGCTGCTCGGCATCCACGTCAACTTGTTCCTCGCGGCGGTCGGCCTCAAGGACCACCTGCCGGCAAAGTCTGAGCAGGAACGCGCGGCGCTCGACGCGGTCAACAGGTTCACCACGGACGGCTCCGCCTACTTCCAGGAGTTGTCCACCCGGCCGCAGACGATCGGCTACTCCCTTCTGGACTCACCGGTCGGGCTGGCGGCCTGGATGCTCGACCACGACACGGACAGCTACTACAAGTTCTCCCGCGCGTTCGTCGACAAACAGCCCGTGGGCAATCTGACCCGGGACAATATCGTCGACAACATCATGCTGTACTGGCTGACGGGCACTGGCGCCTCGGCGGCTCGGTGGTACTGGGAATTCGGACGGGTCGTGGCAGCAGCCCACGCATCCGGCAAGGCCCCCCCGCCGGTCACGGTTCCGGTCGGCTTCACGACGTTCCCCGGCGAGCTCTGGGCTGCACCGCGCAGCTGGGTCGAGACCGTCTACCCCGGCCTCGCCTATTTCAACGAGGTCGACAGGGGCGGCCATTTCGCCGCCTGGGAGGAGCCGGCGCTCTTCTCAGCGGAACTGCGCGCCGCCTTCAGATCACTTCGGTCGGTCCATTGATCACCACCCATCCTGACGAATGAGAGGATACCCAGATGAAAGCGACTCGATGGATCGCAGCCGTCGTTGCGCCATTGTTCATCGAAAGCGGTTGGGCGCTGGACGTGGCCCAAGCACATGACACAGCTCCCGGGGAAACCGTGACGGTCGCGGCGGACGAGCCAATTCCGCATCTGCCAGGGAAACGCCTGGTCGCGCACGTCGTCGACTACGAGCCTGGGGTGAGCTCGGCCGCGCACCATCACCCCAGCTCGGCATTCATCTACGCCTATGTCGTCTCGGGCGCGATCCGGAGCCGGGTCGGTGACGAGCCGGCCCGCGTCTACCGGGCCGGCGAGGCATGGTTCGAGGACCCCGGCTCGCATCACCGGGTGAGCGAGAATGCGAGTGACACCGAGCCGGCGCGCCTGCTTGCCGTGCTCGTCGTGGATGGGCCCGACGAGCAACTGGTGATCCCCGATCTCAGTGAATGAGCCGGATGGAAGGACACGAAAGCCATGTCGCAGAGGATGAACTACTACGCGGCCTCGCCAGCCGGGATGAAGGCGCTCGGCGCCGTCCACGCACACGTTCGCCAGTCGGGGCTCCCCTCGCGGCTGATCGATCTCGTATTCCTGCGCGTTTCGCAGATCAACGGATGCGCCTATTGCATCGACTCGCACTCCAGCGACCTCCTCAAGGGCGGATTGCCTGTCGAGCATCTTGTCCTCGTCGCTGTGTGGCCGGAGGCCGGCCAAATCTTCGACGAGCAGGAAAAGGCGGCGCTGGCGTGGGCAGAGGTCGTGACACGCCTCGGCGACCGGGGTGTGCCGGACGACGCTTACTCGGCTGCGGCCGCGGCCTTCGGCGAAAAGCAGCTGGCCGACCTGACGATCGCGATCAGCCTGATGAACGCCTACAACCGAGTGGCGATCAGTTTTCGCGCGACGCCAATGGCAGTTGCCGCCTGATCAATTCCACCGGCGCCCATCACGTGAAACCACAAGGAGGTTCGCATGAAAACGGCTCTAATATTAGTGGCGGCAGCGGCGCTGATAGTCGGAAGCTTGGCTAAAGCGGAACAGCTTGGAACCAGTCGCACCGATCTGCAACGACACGATCTCGGGATCCCGGGACGGGAGGTCGTCCAGGTGCGCGTCGACCTCGCGCCCGGCGTGCTTGCGCCCAACCACAGCCATCCGGGCGAAGAGATCGTCTACGTCATCGAAGGCTTGCTTCAGTATCAGCTTGAGGGCGAGGCGGCAGTGACGCTTAAGGCGGGCCAGGTCTTGTTCATCCC
>NZ_RZSW01000568.1:0-3874 GCF_003997375.1 Mesorhizobium sp. M5C.F.Ca.IN.020.29.1.1
GGCGCCGAACAGCGGACCCGAACCGCCGAAGGTTCCAGCGCCGAACGAGAGCGCCGGGACCTTCAGGCCCGAGGCGCCAAGACGTCGATAATCCATGGTTTTGCTCCTTGTATTTTGGATTTCTTTGGGATCGTCACGACCGGGCGGATGCCGGTACCCGAGCACCGAGCTGCGCATGACCCCGAAAATCGGAACCGATTTTCGGACAAGGATCATGCGCAAAATCACGTGCTACAGCGTCCTTTGCGCGTCCAAGAGGACGCGCGGCGCTGTAGTATCGAGGCGCAGCGCCAGCGCCGCCACGGCCAGCGCCGAGAGCGGCAGCAGGGCGGCGACCCAAGTCACGGCGCTGAGGCCGGGGCCATGGGCGATGACCACGCCGCCGAGCCAGGCGCCGGCGGCGTTGCCGAGGTTGAAGGCGGCGATGTTGAAGGACGAGGCGAGGCTCTGGCCGGCGCCTTCAGCCTTTTCCAGCACCCACATCTGCAGCGGCGCCACGGTGGCGAAGGCGGCGGCGCCGAGCAGGCCGACATAGACGACGGCCATCGCCTGGCTGTGCAGGGCGAAGGTCATCGAGCCGAGCACCAGCGCCAGCACAACGAGACTGCCGAGAACGGAAGGCACCAGCCGGCGGTCGGCGACCTTGCCGCCGGTGAGATTGCCGGCGATGAGGCCGCCGCCGAAGACAAGCAGGATCGGCGACACGGCTGCTTCCTTAAAACCGGTGATCTCGGTCAGCAAGGGGGCGATATAGGTGAAGACGGCGAAGACGCCGGCATAGCCGAGCACAGTGGTGGCGAAGCCAAGCAGGACCGGCGCGCGGCCGAGCACAGCGAGATCGCCGCGCAGGTCGCTCTTCTCAGGCGCCGCCTGGCTGCGCGGCACCAGCAGGAGAATGATGGCGAAGGCGACGATGCCGACCAGGGTTACCGCCCAGAAGGTCGCCCGCCAGCCGAAGGCCTGGCCGAGCCAGGTGCCGAAGGGCACGCCGAGGATGTTGGCGATGGTCAGGCCGGTGAACATCAGGGCGATCGCCGAGGCCTTCTTGTTAGGCGCCACCAGCCCGGTCGCAACGACGGAACCAACGCCGAAGAAGGTGCCGTGGGCAAAGGCGGTGAGCACGCGGGCACCCATCAGCGTCCAGTAGTCGGGGGCCAGCGCGCAGGCGAGGTTGCCGAGCGTGAAGATCGCCATCAGCCCCAGAAGCACGGTCTTGCGCGGCCAGCGGCCGGTGGCGATCGTCAGCAGCGGCGCGCCGACAACGACGCCGAGCGCATAGCCTGAGATCAGCTGGCCGGCGGCCGAGATCGAGACGCCGAAATCGGTGCTAACGTCGAGCAGCAGGCCCATGATGACGAATTCGGTGACGCCGATGCCGAAGGCACCGGCGGCGAGAGCGTAAAGAGCAAGAGGCATGGCGGTTCCCACTTCGATGACAGCCAGTTTTGACGACGGGACGCCGTGTCCTCCACGCCCCGACCCGGAAGATCGTGTCGCGATGTGCTGTGAACCAGCCTTGCGTCAGGCACATCGTCTGTGAAATAGATTCACGAATGGCGAGACCCGACATCAATCGCTCAGGCGAGATCGAAGTGTTCGTACGCGTTGTTGAGGCGGGGAGCTTTTCGGCCGCCGCTCGCACGTTGCGGATGACGCCGTCGGCGGTGAGCAAGCTGATCGCGCGGCTGGAAGCACGTCTTGGCGCGCGGCTGGTCAGCCGTTCGACGCGCAAGCTGCAACTAACCCCAGAAGGCGCGGCCTTCTTCGACAGCGGCGCGCGCATCCTGGCTGACATGGCGGCCGCGGAGCGTGAGGCGGCGGCCGGTGCTGCCCCGCGTGGACGGCTGCGCGTCAACAGCTACGTGCCGTTCGGGCAGCACCGGCTGATCCCGCTCATGCCGCGGTTTCTCGAACGCTATCCGGAAATCGCCGTCGATCTGGTTTTGACCGACAATGTCATCGACCTGATGGAGGAGCGCGCTGATGTCGCCATCCGCGCCGGGCCGCTCGGTGAATCCCGTTTGGTGGCGCGCAAGCTCGGGCAGAGCCGGGTGGTCGTCGTCGCCGCGCCACCTTACCTGAGGAAGCACGGCACACCCCGAACGCCGTCCGATCTCGATCATCACAACCGGATGGGTTTCTGCTTCGTGCGCCATGTCGACGGCTGGCCTTTTGTCGACGCGGCCGGCAAGGCGGTTGTCGTCCCGATCACCGGAAACGCGCTGGTCAGCGACGGCGAGGCGATGCGGCTGATGGCGCTCTCGGGCACGGGAATCGCCCGGCTGGCGCGCTGGCATGTGGAACCCGACATCGCCGCCGGGCGGCTGGTGCCGCTTCTGGAGGACTTCAACCCGGGCGACGAGGAGCTCACCCACGCTGTCTATGTCGGGCAGGGCAAGCACTTGCCGGCACGGGTGCGGGCCTTTCTCGACTTTTTGGTCGAGACTGTCCGGTTGACCTGAGCCTAAAGAAGATCGGGAGCCCAAAGAAGATCGGGAGCCGCCGGCTCCCGAAAATCGAAGATCAGATTGAATTACTTTTTCGGCGCAAAGGGCGCCGGACGCCGGCCCGCTGCCTGACGCTCGAGCATCCAGCCCGGATATTCAGCCGGCAGCGCGCTGACCTCGTCGAGACGAGCAAGATCGTCACTGTCGAGCTTCAACTCGGTGGCGGCAAGGTTCTGTTCGAGCTGCTCCATGCGGCTGGCGCCGATGATCACGCTCATCACGAAGGGTTTGGCCAGCACATAGCCCAAAGCGACCGTGGCGACGCTGACGCCATGCTTGCCGGCGATCTCGCGCATGACGGCAACCGCCGCCCAGGCGCGGTCTTCATTGACCGGCGGGAAATTGAAGCTGGCGCGACGGCCCTCGCCATTGCCGGGGGCACCGGGTCCGTATTTGCCGGAGAGCAGACCACCCGCCATCGGCGACCAGACCATCAGCCCAAGCTTCTCCTCGTTGAGCAGCGGAACGATCTCGCGCTCCAGATCACGGCCGGCGATCGAATAGTAGGACTGGACCGTCTCAAAACGGGCGAAGCCCTTGCGGTCGGCGATGCCGAGCGCCTTGGCGATGCGCCAGGCGGCCCAGTTCGAGACGCCGACATAGCGGACCTTACCGCTGGCAACCAGATCGTCGAGCGCCCGCAGCGTCTCGTCGATCGGCGTCACCGGATCGGTGCCGTGAAGCTGATAGAGATCGATATGGTCGAGCTGCAGCCGTTCGAGGCTGCCCTCGACCGAGTCCATGATGTGGCCGCGCGAGGAGCCGCGCTGGTTGGGGCCGTCGCCCATGGCGCCATGGACTTTGGTGGCGATGACCACATCCTGCCGCTTGACGCCGAGATTCCTCAGCGACTGGCCAAGAAGCCGTTCCGATGCGCCGAAGGAATAGACGTCCGCCGTGTCGAAGAAATTGACGCCGGCGGCGAGCGAGCGGGCGACGATCTCGTCGACGGCCTTCTGGTCGAGGCTGGCGATCAGGCCCCATTGGGCGTTTTCGCCTGCGGCGCCGAAGGTCATTGTGCCGAGGCAAAGTTCGGAGACGAACATCCCCGTGTTTCCAAGTTGATTATAGCGCATGGTGCAGCTCCGGAAAGTTTTGGATTACCCGGCCGATATAGGAACGATACGGTTCGTTTCCATTGTTGGCGTAACCGGCTTAGTGGTTCTGGACCAAGTTCCGCGACCCGACGATCCGGCGTGGGGAACAGGTCAGATTGTCCAAGGACTGAGGACCGTCACCCCCGTATCGTCGAAATCGGCGATGTTGCGCGTAACCAGAATGAGGTCGTGGACGACCGCGGTGGCGGCGATGAGCATGTCGGCGCTGCCTCGCGTGCGGCCAGCCGAGAAGCGACCCCACGACAACGC
>NZ_RZSW01000569.1:0-3860 GCF_003997375.1 Mesorhizobium sp. M5C.F.Ca.IN.020.29.1.1
CCTTTGCGCGTCCGAAAGGACGCGCGGCGCTGTAGTGTGGCCGTCTGGCCG
Source organism: Mesorhizobium sp. M5C.F.Ca.IN.020.29.1.1 (assembly GCF_003997375.1). Classification (NCBI taxonomy): domain Bacteria; kingdom Pseudomonadati; phylum Pseudomonadota; class Alphaproteobacteria; order Hyphomicrobiales; family Phyllobacteriaceae; genus Mesorhizobium; species Mesorhizobium sp. M5C.F.Ca.IN.020.29.1.1. Next base: position 52 of record NZ_RZSW01000569.1, read on the forward strand.
CCGTATTTGTCAGTAACTACTGGCTTGGTTTGGGGGAACCGCCATGTTCGAAAGCCTGATCGGCCTAGTCGCGATCATCGCGCTATTCGTCATTATCTCGCGCCAGCAGAGCCGCATCGGCCTGATCGAGCGCGAACTTGGTGCGCTGCGCAGCCTCGTGCTTTCGGGCGCGCATGTGGCCCCGCCGCAGGCCAAGCCGGTAGAACCGGCCGCAAACGACAGCAAGCCAGCAGACGCGGCAGTTGGGGCCGTGACCGATATTGTCCCGTCATCGGCGGGCGAGGCTGAGGAAAAGCCGTCCACAGAGGTTGAGGCCGCGGAGATTGCATCCGGACCGTGGGCTGCGGGCGAAGCGGCGCCGGCTGGATCTGCACCAGCGCAACCGGCCGACGTGACGGCGAAAGCGACGCAGAAACCCGACATCGAAACGGCGCTCGGCACCCGATGGGCGGTCTGGGTCGGCGGCATCGCGCTGGCGCTGGGCGGCCTGTTCCTGATCCGCTACACCATCGAGGCCGGCATTTTCGGTCCCGGCGTGCGGCTGAGCATGGCAGCAATGCTCGGGCTGGTGCTGGTCGCCGTTGGCGAGTTCATCCGCCGCACCGGCTTCAGGGTGCCGGTGCAGGGCGTCGCCGGCGCCTATATTCCGGCGATCCTGACGGCGGCCGGTGCTTTCATCCTGTTCGGCACGGTTTATGCCGCGCATGGCGTTTACGGCTTCATCGGGCCGGCGCTCGCCTTCACGCTGCTCGGCGCCATCGGTGTGGCGACCATCGCGGCCGCCCTCGTCCACGGCCAGGCGCTGGCCGGCATCGGCCTGCTCGGCGCGGTGGTGACGCCGATGCTGGTCGCCTCGCAGGCGCCGAATCCTTGGGCACTGTTCGGCTATTTGGCGATCGTGCTCGCCGCCACCGGCGTCATCGCCCGCCTGCGCGACTGGAAATTGCTGATGGCGGCAGCGTTCGTCGGCACCGGCCTCTGGACCATTCTTTACATGACTGATGCGCCGGGCACGAACCTGCCTGTCATCCTCTTCATCAATGCGGTGACCCTGGCCGTGCTCGCCTTCGTCTGGCTCGGCCGTCGCGGTGGCGAAGCAGAGCCCGCCAGGGGCTTCGACTGGCCGTCCATCGCACCTGGCTTCTTCGTCGGCCTTTCGGCGATGGCGCTGTTCGTCGACCCGGCATTCGCTGCCGGCGATGCTCTGCCGGGAGCAGCCCTTATCGCAGCCCTGGTCGCGATAGCGCTCTACCGGCCGCTGGCGCTGGCGCTCCTGCACGCCGCAGGGCTGGCGACGGTGCTGGTCTATCTCGGCATCATTCCGCCAACCTCCGTCGCTTCAGATTTTTCAGGTGGCGCTCTCGGCGTCGATGGTCTGCCGGCGACTGTGTCCGACACGCTGATGCTCAGGATCGGCATTTTTCTCGGACTTGTGTTCATCGGAGCCGGCTTCTGGACAGCGCGCAAATTTGCCGCATCGGCTCACATCCGCGCCGCCTCATGGGCGGCATGGGGCGTTATCGCGCCGCTGGTCATTCTGTTCGCGCTCTGGTTCACTTTCGGCAATCTCGACCGCGATCTTGTCTACGCGGCCTTTGCAGCCCTTCTGGTCGTGGTCTTCGCCGCCGGCGGCGAGTGGATCGCGCGCGGTGAGGAGCCGCCGCTAAGGGGCGGTGCTGCCGTCTCGTTCGCGCTTGGTGGGGCAGCAGTCGCCACCTTGCTAATGATCTACATGGCTTTCGGGTCCGGCTGGACCACCATCCTGCTGGGTGCCGCGGCCGTCGTGCCGGCGCTGGCCACCCGCTGGCGCGCCTATCCGGTGCTCGGCTGGATTTCGGTCGGTGCGGTTATCGCGGTGCTCGGCCGCATCGCCTTCGATCCGACAATCGTCGGCGCCGAGTTTCTGTCGACGACGCCGGTGTTCAACTGGCTGCTGCCGGGATACGGCGTTCCGGCGCTCGCCTTTGGCTTTGCAGCGTGGCAGCTCGCCCGCACCACCAATGGCCGGCCGCGCCTCGCCATGGAAGCGGGCGCTGCGCTATTTGCGCTGCTCACGATTGCCATATTGGTGCGCCACGCCATGCATGGCGGCGTCATCGACACGGGTGCTGCGACACTCGCCGAACAGGCGATCTACACGCTGATCGCCATCGGCGCCGGCGCGATCCTGGTCGCCATCGACATGCGCTCGCCAAGCTCGGTGCTGCGCTATGGTTCGCTTGCCGCGGGTGTTGTCTCGGTCGCCTTCATCGTCATCCAGCATTTCCTGGCGCTGAACCCGCTGTTTACGGACGAATCGACCGGCGAGATCCCGGTGTTCAACCTTGTGTTTCTCGCCTATCTCTTGCCGGCCGTGGCTGCTGGGGGGCTCGCGCTCTATGCCAGAGACAAGCGGCCGAAATGGTATGCCGCGATGCTGGCGCTGGTGGCGGCACTGCTCGCTTTCGTCTATGCGACGCTGTCGGTGAGGCGGCTGTTCAAGGGCGAGTTCATCGGCCTGTGGAGCGGCCTTGGCCAGCTTGAAACCTACACCTATTCCGCGCTGTGGCTGATCATTGGTGTGGCGCTGCTTACCGCCGGCGTCTGGCTCAAGTCGCAGGTGCTGCGCATCGCGTCGGCCGCGCTGATCTCGGTCGCCGTGTTGAAGGTCTTCCTCTTCGACATGTCGGAACTGGAAGGCGTGCTGAGGGCGCTGTCCTTCATCGGCCTCGGCGCGGTGCTGATCGGCATCGGCCTGTTCTATCAGCGGCTGTTGACAAGAGCGGCGAGGGAAAAGCTTCAGACGAGCAATAGCTAACAGTTTTCAATTAAACCGGGAATAAATCGCCCGCCGGCCGCGTTATCTTGTTGCTTGGGTGACCAGGGCGGCGGACCGCTTCGCGCTGGCCGCTTGCGCAGCGCCGCGAAGGCGCGTTCAATCGGATGAACAAGGCACCTCAGAACCAGCGGTCATGGACGAAAAGAAGGCAGCAATCCTGGGCGAAATACCGCGCCTGCGCCGATATGCGCGCTCGCTGCTGCGTGACCGCGATTCCGCCGACGATCTCGTTCAGGACTGTCTCGAGCGGGCGCTTGTGCGGCTCGACAACTGGCAGACTGGAGAAAGCCCCAGGAGGTGGTTGTTTACGATCATGCATCATTTATTCATCGACCAGATGCGCAAGGTGAACCGGCGTGGCGAAGCCGCGATGCTGCCGCTGGAAGCGGGCGAAGCGCAGGCAGCACCCGCCGAGCAAGTGGAGAGCATCGCCTCGCGCGAGATTATCGACGCATTGCAGGCGATCAGCCCCGACCGGCGCGCGGCACTGGTCATGGTCGCCATCGAAGGCTTTTCCTATGCCGAGGCCGCGACCATCCTCGGCGTGCCGGCCGGCACGCTGATGTCGCGCATCGCGCGCGGGCGTGATGAGTTGCGCGGCCTGCTGGATGACGCCGCGCGCCGCCGGGCGATAAGGATCGTCGAGAAATGACCCGGCGCGATTTTTCCGAACGCGACATCCACATGGCGCTCGACAGCGAGTTGCCGGGCGACGAGCGCGTGGCGTATGACGCCTGGCTCGATGCCAATCCTGAATTGAAGGCGAGAAGCGCCCGCTACGTCGCCGACCGCGCAGCCCTTCGTGCCGCTTTCGCCGGCGTGCTCGACGAGCCGGTGCCGGCGCGGTTGCAAAAGATCGTGTTCGGCGAGGCGCCGGTCAAGACGGCGGCATCGCGCTCGCGCTGGTGGCTGGCGGCTGCGGCTGCGGCGGCGGTGGCCATCGGCGGTGTTGGTGGTTATGTCGCCGGCATCGACCATCTCGGTCTGGAAG
>NZ_RZSW01000056.1:0-18502 GCF_003997375.1 Mesorhizobium sp. M5C.F.Ca.IN.020.29.1.1
GGGTCGAGTAGCACTCGCGGTGCGTCGTGACAGGCGACCAAACGGCGATTGGCTGATATTCAAAGTGTCCGACACCGGGATCGGGATGACGTCGGAGCAGCAGGAACGGCTCTTCGACGCTTTTACGCAGGCGGACGCATCCACCACTCGCAACTATGGCGGAACGGGGCTTGGCCTCAGCATAACCCGGAGTTTTAGCCGAATGATCGGAGGCGTTGTAAAGGTCGAGAGCGAACTCGGAAAAGGCTCGACCTTCACAATGGAGATTCCAGCCGAGTTCAAAAAAGAATCTAGCGAGCAACACCCCTCCGAAGCTGTGCCGTTGCCGCCACGAGACAAGGCGGTTCTGATCATAGATGATGAACCAGCCGCCCGAACCGTCATCGCCAGCGCTTTGGCGGAGGCGGGACTGGCATCGTTCGAAGCAGCAAGCGGCGAGGAAGGAATAGCCGCTGCTCGAGCGCATCGCCCCGCGGCGATCATTCTCGACATCATCATGCCGCATCAGGACGGCTGGTCAGTGCTGCGATCTCTGAAGAACGATAGGGAGCTTTGCGAGATTCCTGTGATCCTTGCGACTATACTTGCAGATCGCGAACTCGGCCTCTCACTCGGGGCGGTTGAATACCTGACGAAGCCGATCGACACCGAGAAGCTGATTCGAACAATTGAGGCTTGCGGCGGTGGCAACCGCGATGTGCTTGTAATTGATGACGACCAAGCCTCCCGCGATTTCCTTCGGCGTATCCTGATCAAGAAGGATTGGCGGGTTCACGAGGCAAGCGACGGCGTGCGCGGCCTTGGCCTGATGAAACGGTTGTTGCCGCGCCTGGTGGTGCTTGATCTGCTGATGCCCGAAATGGACGGGTTTCAGACATTGAGTGAAATGCAGCAGACGCCCGAACTGCAGAACATTCCGGTGGTCGTAGTTACCTCGAAAGATCTGTCGATGAACGAGCTCGAATGGCTCCGCGATAGGGCGGTTGCCGTTGTGACCAAGGGCGCGAACAGCAGGTCTCAATTGGTCAAGGCGCTCGAACGCCAGATTTCCGCGGCCGAGTAGGTTGGCCCGGCATCTCAGTTCGTTGACCCATCGTTAGAAGAGGCCGAAGATGACGAGAATCCTTCTGGTGGAAGACAACGAAATGAATCGCGACATGCTCTCGCGGCGGTTGTCGCGGCGTGGGTTCGAAGTGCTTATTGCGGAAAACGGACAATCCGGCGTGGAACTAACCATTTCGGAAAGACCGGATCTGATCCTTATGGATATGAGCCTGCCCGTGATGGACGGATGGGAGGCGACACGGCGGATCAAGGCTGATCCGGCCACCTCGGGGATCCCTATAATCGCGCTTTCTGCGCATGCTATGACCAGCGATCGGGAATTGGCGCTTGAGGCCGGCTGCGATGACTACGACAGCAAGCCGGTGGACCTGCCGAGGCTTGTCCAGAAAATCGAACAATTGCTTGCCGCAAATCCGTGAGCCGCCGAGTCGGCGGATTGGAGACATGACTGCCAACGAGTTCCAACGCCACGCAATAGCCGCCCATCTGGCGCAGACGCTTGCTGGACCAGCACGGGCAATCTCGGGATTTCAGGAACTGCTGCTAGAACAGGTGCAGAACCACAGTCTGGTGCACATCACTCCAGATCTTGAGAGGGTCGGCGCCGCTGCCCGGCAATTGAACAGCCTCATCGACAGCTTGATCCATGGCAAAGCCGACTATCCGGACCATGCAGGGCGCGAGATCGAGGCGAAACTGCGCCACGATTTGCGAACACCACTCAACGCGATTATCGGCTACTCCGAAATGATCCTTGAAGAAGCCGAAGAATTGCACGAACACGCATTGGACGAAGATGTCAGGGTGATGCTCGCGGCTGCGGCCGAGCTGTTGGCGCATGTCGATGCAATTGCCGTCCTATCGCGCGCCAGCGACAACGAAGGGCTGTGGACGACGGATCAGGCAGAGATCGATGCAGCAGGGCTCGAAAGGGCGCTGGGCAAGACGGAGCGCGATGCATTCTCAGGACGCAACGGTAGAATACTTGTCGTCGACGACATCGGCAGTAACCGCGATCTTCTCTCGCGCCGCTTGCTGCACGACGGTCATCAGGTAGTCACTGCCGAGTCAGGTCTGTCCGCGCTGACTCGCCTTGCGGAATATGAATTCGACCTTGTTCTGTTGGACATACTGATGCCGGACATGAACGGCATCGAGGTGCTCTCGCGATTGAAAGCTGAGCGCTGGTGGCGGCACATCCCGGTCATTATGATATCGGGGCTGAACGAAGTCGACGCCGTGGTCCGCTGCATCGAGGCGGGAGCCGACGACTACTTGCTTAAACCGTTCAATCCGGTCCTGCTGCGCGCCCGGATCAACTCCAGTCTGGAGAAGAAGCGTTGGCGCGACCGCGAGCACCAGTATCTTCAGCGGATCGAGGCGGAAAAGCGGCGGGCCGACTCGCTTCTACATGCCGTCCTGCCCGGTCAAATCGTTGCGCGGCTGCAAGGGGGCGAGGAGATCATTGCGGACCGGTTCGAGGAAGTGACCATCCTTTTTGCCGATATTGTCGGATTCTCGCCTATCGCAGCGAAATTGCCGGCATCCGACCTTATCAAGCGCCTCGACCGGATGTTCAGCATGTTCGATGCGCTGGCGGAGAAGCATTCCGTGGAGAAGATCAAGACAATCGGAGACGCGTATATGGCCGCTTGTGGTCTTCCGGACCCGGCGGCCGATCACGCCGACAGGACCGTGGCGCTGGGAAAATCCATGCTGGACTCGTTGAGGCTCTTCGCGTCGGGCAGCGATAGTTTTCGCGTCCGAATCGGCGTACACACCGGACCGGTGATCGCCGGTCTGATCGGCCGACATCGGTTCGTCTATGATGTCTGGGGCGAAACCGTGAACATCGCAAGCCGGCTCGAGTCCCAGGGCGTAGCCGACCGCATGCAAATCTCGGAGGCAACCAGACGCGCTCTGCACGCCTCTTGGGAGTTAGAACCGCGCTGCACTGTGGAACTGAGAGGCGTCGGCACGATGGAAACCTATCTCGTTCGACACTGATGTCTGACGATGGCCGCGTAAGTCCGATTATGGCGCTCGTTGCGCGTTCCAATGAACGAGACGTACGACAGGAAACCACCCATCTCGGCCATTGGCGGCAGCCCGCTGATTGAGTTTTGACCCTAAGCGGAATGCGTTTGGATTGAACCGGGCTCTATCTCTTTGTTTTAGCCGCATTTGTGCGACGCCAAGTGATTCCACTTGGCTGCAGAATGCTCGACGTGAAACGCTCTGCCGGGCTGGTCTAAGCCAAATCCATCGGGCTTCGGCGGTCGGCGAGCAAACGGGCAAGGATCGGCCTGATGCGGTTTTCGATCCGCGGCCACGAAGCTGTCGACAGAACAGCCGCATGGTCTTCACTCAGCGCGACCGCGCGCGATGTCGTTGGCTCGTATCGCCGATCAGCGCGTCGGAACCGGATGCTCGCCGCGATAGTCGTAGAAGCCGCGTCCGGTCTTGCGGCCGAGCCAGCCGGCCTCGACATATTTCACCAGCAGCGGGCAGGGGCGGTATTTCGAATCCGACAGGCCGTCATGTAGCACCTGCATGATCGACAGGCAGGTGTCGAGGCCGATGAAATCGGCGAGTTGCAGCGGTCCCATCGGATGGTTGGCGCCGAGCCGCATGGCGGTGTCGATCGCGTCGACCGAGCCGACCCCTTCATAGAGCGTGTAGATCGCCTCGTTAATCATCGGCAGCAGGATACGGTTGACGATGAAGGCCGGAAAATCCTCCGAGACGGTGATCGTCTTGTCGAGATGGTTCACATAGGCCTTTGCCGCTTCGAAGGTCTGGTCCTCGGTGGCGATGCCGCGCACCAGTTCGACCAGCTTCATCAATGGAACCGGATTCATGAAATGGATGCCGATGAAACGCTCCGGCCTGTCGGTCTGCGCGGCGAGACGGGTGATCGAAATCGACGAGGTGTTCGTCGCCAGGATGGCTTCCGGATTGAGTTGCGGGCAGAGCTGGGCGTAGATCTTGCGCTTGACCGTCTCGTCCTCGGTCGCCGCTTCGATCACCAGATCGGCAGCCGCAAGGTCGGCCATGGTGGGCGCTGCCAAAATGCGCGCCATCGCTTCGTTGCGCAGCTTTTCCTCGAGTTTGCCGGAGCCGACCTGGCGGGCCATGTTGCCGCTGATCGTGGCGATGCCCTTTTCGATGCGGTCGGGTGAGATGTCGTAGACCAGCACCTTGTAGCCCGCAAGCGCGGACACATGGGCGATGCCGCCGCCCATCTGGCCCGCGCCGATGATGCCGATCGTCTCGATCTTGTTCATTACACCGATCCCGTCAAAAGGCCTTTGCGGCCTGCTTTTTGTGCGGTGCAAACTAAAAGGGCGGGGCGACTTCGTCTACCCCGCCCTTCACAATTTAATACGCTTTGGCAGAAGGCGTCAAAGCGCCTTTTGCAGTTCCGGCAGAATGACGAAGAGATCGCCGACGAGGCCGTAATCGGCGACCTGGAAGATCGGCGCTTCCTCGTCCTTGTTGATGGCGACGATGACCTTCGAATCCTTCATGCCGGCAAGATGCTGGATGGCGCCGGAGATGCCGACGGCGATGTAGAGATCGGGTGCGACCACCTTGCCGGTCTGGCCGACCTGCCAGTCGTTCGGTGCATAGCCGGCATCGACTGCGGCACGCGAGGCGCCGACGGCCGCACCGAGCTTGTCGGCGATCGGCAGGATGACTTCCTGGAACTTTTCCGAGGAGCCCAGCGCGCGGCCGCCCGAGATGATGATCTTGGCCGAAGTCAGCTCCGGACGATCGGTCTCGGAAAGCTTGTTCTCGACGAAGCTCGACAGGCCGGGATTGGCCGCCGCCTGAACCGTCTCGACCGGGGCGGAACCGCCCTCGGGTGCGGCCTGGAAGGAGGCGGTGCGCACGGTGATGACCTTCTTGGCGTCGCTCGACTGCACCGTCTGGATGGCGTTGCCGGCATAGATCGGCCGCTTGAAGGTGTCGGGCGATACAACTTCGATGATCTCCGATACCTGCGCGACATCGAGCAGGGCTGCCACACGCGGCGCGACATTCTTGCCCGACGAGGTCGCCGGCGCGATGATCGTGTCATAGGCATCGGCTATGCCGACGACGAGTGCGGCCAGCGGCTCGGCGAGACGCTCGGTGAGTTCGTCGGCTTCGGCGAGCAGCACCTTGCTCACGCCCTTGAGCTTGGCGGCAGCACCGGCAGCGCCGTTTGCGCCCTTGCCGGCGACCAGCACATTCACGTCCGAGCCGATCTGCAGTGCCGCCGAAAGCGCCTTGGCGGTCTGGTCGGAAAGGGTCGCATTGTCGTGTTCTGCGATGAGGAGAATAGCCATTGTTCTTGTTCCTTTCCCGATCGCTTACAGCACGCCGGCTTCGTTCTTGAGCTTGTCGACCAGTTCGGCGACGCTCTTGACCTTGACGCCCGCCTTGCGGCCGCCCGGCTCCTCGGTCTTGATCACCTTCAGCCGCGGCTTGACGTCGGCGCCGTAGTCGGCCGGGCTCTTCTCGTCGAGCGGCTTCTTCTTGGCTTTCATGATGTTGGGCAGCGAGGCATAGCGCGGCTGGTTGAGGCGAAGATCCGCGGTGACAATCGCCGGCATCTTCAGCTCCACCGTCTGCAGGCCGCCGTCGACCTCGCGCGTCACCTTGGCCTTGTCGCCATCGATAACGACCTTGGAAGCAAAAGTGCCTTGCGCCCAGCCGAGAAGTGCGGCCAACATCTGGCCGGTCTGGTTCGAATCGTCGTCGATCGCCTGCTTGCCGAGAATGACGAGACCGGGCTTTTCCGCCTCGACCACGCCCTTCAGCACCTTGGCGACACCCAGCGGCTCCGTCTGCTCGTCGGTCTTGACCAGGACGGCGCGGTCGGCGCCCATGGCGAGGGCGGTGCGCAAGGTCTCCTGCGCCTGCTGCGGCCCGATCGAGACAACGATGATCTCTTCCGCCTTGCCGGCCTCTTTCAGCCGGATCGCCTCTTCGACCGCGATCTCGTCGAACGGGTTCATCGCCATCTTGACGTTGGCGAGTTCCACCGCCGAACCGTCAGCTTTCACACGAACCTTCACATTCGCATCCACAACCCGCTTCACGGGCACAAGGATCTTCATTTGCCTGTCACCTCTTTCACGATAGCCACCTCTTTCAAGGTAATTGGGCGCGCTATAGCAGCGCACGCCTCTTCAGAGTTGTCGAAAGCCGACATTCCGGACGGAATTCTAGTGTCCGACCGCCTAAAGCGCGTCGCGTTTGACCGGCCTCGCGCGACGCGCTTTAGGTTGTTGTTTTATGCATGTCGTTATCGCAAAACCGCTGCACACTTTTGCGCGACATGCATTGTGGGAAAGCTTCCGTAGTTGCGGCGACCCCGCACGTCAATATCCGAGGCGCGCCCAAATTATCCGTGACGCACTCAAATCGGTTCAGTCCGGACTGGACGCGCTTCCCCGTCCCCAGCGCGGCGCCGCCTGCGCCGGTTGCGGGTCGCTTGACGCCGGCTCTGCGGCAACAGGCACCTGGCCGGCGACCACCACTGCCTCTTCCTCAGCACCGGCAAGCAGTGGTACGGCGCGATTGCGCAAAATGAGCACCAGCACGGCCCCGGCGATGATGCCGCCGACATGGCAGGCCCAGGAAATCTGATCCTCGCCACCGGCGGCGAACATCACGATCTGGAACAGGATCCACAGGATGAGCGGGATGAAGGCCGGGATCCGCAGCGGGATGCGGGCGAAGGCCAGCACCCATACCTTCACCCTGGGGTAGAGGATCAGATAGGCGGCGACCACGCCGGCGATGGCGCCCGAGGCACCAATCAGCGGAACCTGCGAGTCCCACGCGATCAGGCCTTGGAAGAAGGCGCCGGCGATGGCGCACAGCAGGTAGAAGATGAGAAAGCGTACATGACCGAGCGCGTCCTCGACATTGTCGCCGAACACCCAGAGGAACAGCATGTTGCCGCCGAGGTGAAAAATATCGGCATGCAGGAAGGAATAGGTGACGTAGCTCAGGCTCTCCGGGATCACGACAAACTGCGGAGCCAGTTCGACGCTGTCGTGGACGACGGACGGGATGAAGCCCAGGCCCAGCACAGCAGCGTTGGTGAACTGCTCGCCGCCAAGCGCGGTGGCGAAGTAGATCAGCGTGTTGAACGCGATCAGGCCGATCGTCACATATTGCTGCTTGATGTGGCGCAGCCGGTTGGTGTCATAAAGCGGGATGAACATCGGACCCCCTCCCGCCTCGGCAGATTCAGCGGTTCTTGCCGGGAACCCATAGCACGTCGGCGTTTCCATTGTCATTGACCGCGCGTGCGGCGACGAACAGAAAGTCCGACACGCGGTTGATGTATCTTATCGCCTCGCGGTTGACAGGCTCGCTTGGGTCCTGCGTCAAAGCCACCATGATGCGCTCGGCCCGCCGTGCCACCGTGCGGGCAAGGTGAAGGGCCGCCGCCGCCGCCGTGCCGCCGTTCAGCACGAAGGATTTGAGCGGCTGCAGGTCCTTGTTGAGCAGGTCAATGTCCTTTTCGACACGGTCGGTCTGCACAGCGGTGATGCGCAGCGGCTCATAGCCGAGCGGCTTGCCGTCGTCCGGCATCGCCAGATCGGCGCCGAGGTCGAAAAGGTCGTTCTGGATGCGGCCGAGCATCGCGTCGATCCCCGGATGGGTTGCTGCGGTATGAATGCGGGCCATGCCGATGCAGGCATTGGCTTCGTCGATCGTGCCATAGGCGTCAATGCGCAGATCGGATTTCAGCCGCCGTTCACCGGTGCCAAGGCCGGTGGTGCCGTCGTCGCCGGTGCGGGTGTAGATCTTGTTGAGCTTGACCACGCTCTGCCTCCCGAAATCGCTACCCTCGTCACTTGCGGGTGAAATACACCGCCAGCATGATCAGCACCAATGCCACGAACTGCAGCAGCACGCGGGTCTGCATCAGCTTGTTGGAGGTCATGGGGGAGCCGCCGCGCATCATGTTGATGAGGCCGCGGATCAGCACGATCACCACGGCGACCATGACGAGGACAGCGAGGATGTTGAAAACGGTTGCCATAGTGTGTTTCCAGTCGATTGCGTTCAGGCGCGTTTGGCAAGCAGGCGGTAGAGCATTGATGCCGGCAGGACGCGTTTGAGGATAACGCCGATCCTGGCCGGCACCGTTACCACATAATGCGGACGCGGGCGCCGCGACAGAAGCGCATGGCGCAAGGCCGCATGAACCACCTCCGGCCCAGGCTTCAGTCGTGACGTGCTGCCGCCGGCCTGCAGCCTTTGCAGTTGCGCCTCGTAGGCAAGACGGTGGACGGAATTCTCACGGTCGATATTCCTGAGAAACCACCCAAGGCCGTTGCTGGCGATCTTCGATGTTACCGGCCCCGGCTCGATCAGCGAGACATGGATGCCGCTGCCCTGGAGTTCCTGATGCATGCACAGCATCAGCCCTTCGATCGCGTGCTTGGACGCCGAATAGGCGCCGCGAAAGGGCAGCGGCGCCAGGCCGAGGATCGAGGAGCAATGGACGAGACGGCCATGGCCCTGGCGGCGCATCACCGGCACGACACGGCGGGTGAGGTCATGCCAGCCGAAGACATTCGCCTCGAATTGCTCCCTGAGTGCTGCGACCGGCAGGTCCTCGACGGCGCCGGGCTGGGCGTAGGCGCCATTGTTGAACAGGGCATCGAGCCGTCCGTCCGTCCGTTCCAGCACCGACGCCACCAGCGTCTCGATGGATCCAGGTTCGCGGTAGTCCAGATAGAAAGCCTCGATGCCAGCGGCCTCGAGGGCAGCGATGTCCTCTGGCTTGCGCGCCGTCGCGAAGACCTGCCAGCCTTCCGCCTTCAGCGCTCGCGCGCAATAGGCGCCTATCCCGGAAGAAGCACCGGTGACGATGATGGTGCGCAACTCTTCTCCGGGAGGAAGCGTGGTTTGACCTAGGCTTGCCATTTGCAGCAATCCCTTCCCATATTCGCGGCGTCGAGACAATCGAAGGGAACGCGGTTCTTGTTGCGGAAGATCGTAGCCCTCAAACGCGTACTTTATGACGCGTTCGGCCATTTCGATGCGGACGATGGCTGGGCGATGGCCAGTCATCTGGCGATCACGGCGCTGATGGCGCTTTTCCCCTTTCTGATTTTCGCCACGACACTGGCCAGCTTCCTCGGCGCACAGGCTTTTGCCGACACCGCCGTGCATCTCGTATTCGACACCTGGCCCGAGCAGATCGCCAAGCCGATCGCGCGCGAAGTGCTCAACGTGCTCACCGTGCAGCGCAGCGACCTGTTGACCTATGGCGTGCTGCTTGCCGCCTTCTTCGCCTCGAACGGTATCGAGGCGCTGCGCACCTCGCTCAACCGCGCCTACCGCGTTTCCGAAACGCGCGGCATCATCTATCGACGGGTGCAGAGCATCGCCTTCGTTTTGATCGCCACGGCAGGTTTTCTGGTGATCAGCGTGCTCGTGGTTTTCGCGCCCTTACTGGGGCGGCTGGCCGAGGCCAATTTCGAATGGATAAAGCCCTATATGGGCACGATCACGCTGTGGCGTTACATCATCGCCTCCGCCGTCATCGTCGGCGGGCTGTTCGCGGTGCATTACTGGCTGCCTGCGGGCAAGCGCCGCTTCGTCTCGATCATACCGGGCATCATCTTCACGCTGATTGCCTGGCTCATCGGGTCGACCATCTTCGCCGCCTATCTCGACCGTTTCTCGTCGTATGTGACGACCTATGCCGGCCTTGCCTCGATCATGGTCGCGGTCGTCTTCCTCTACATCGTGTCGGCGATCTTCATCCTCGGCGGTGAGCTCAATGCCGCGATCAGCCGCTATCTGGAGGCACGCGCGAGAGTCGGCTGAGTCTTAGTTGAGCATGATCTTTTCCGAAAACCGGTTCCCACTTTTTGCTTCGCTGACCTTCGGTTCGGGATCATGCTTTGGTCGGCTGAGCGGTTGCCAGCCCGACGCCGAGCGTCGCGATCGCCATGCCGACGATCTGGACCAGGTTCAACTGTTCGCCGAACAATACCCAGGCGATGACCGCGGTGACGGCCGGGACCAGATAGAACAGCGAAGCGACTTTCGACATCTCGCCGTCGCGGATCATCACCATCAACAGGAAGATGGCGCCGATCGACAGCACCAGCACCAACCATGCCATGGCGAAGATCAACTCGCCGTTGACGACAACCGTTCGCGACTCGAAGGCGAGCGAGGCCAGGACCATCACCGATGCGCCGCCGACATATTGCCATTTGGTGGCCGCCACGAGATCGCCGCCGGAGGCGAAGCGCTTCTGCCAGATCGTGCCGGCGCTCATGCCGAGCACCGAGACAAGCGAGGCGGCCAGCGTCTCGGCCGTCACGCCGCCGCCGAGCGCACCGAGCTTCGGCCAGAGCACGATGACCACACCGACCAGACCGATGCCGAGACCGGCCCAATGGCGCGGCAGGATGGCCTCGCCGAGAAATCGGCCGGCCATCACCGCGGTGATCAGCGGCTGCAGCCCGACGATCAGGGCCGAAAGCCCGGCCGGCATGCCCCTGTGGATGGCCCAGAACACGCCGCCGAGATAGACGCCATGCATCAGGATGCCGGCGCCGGTGGCGTGGAGCGCTTCCGCACGCGTCGCCCGCCTGGAACCGAGTGCTGCCATCAAGCCGGCCAAGAGGACGGCGGCCAGAACGAAGCGGGCGGCGAGAAAGGTGAAGGGTTCCGCCCAGGGCATGGCGTATCGCGCACCGATGAAGCCGGTCGCCCACAGGACGACGAAGGAGGCGGGGATGAACCGCTTGATGCTGTGCATTTTCGGGAGGCTGCCGCGTGATCGGTGAGGGTTGAGTGTCGCGACTGCTGTAATGCGGTTCAACCTAGCAAGCAAAACCAAACGGTTGATCCATAGGCTCATCCGAATTGAAGGGTGCGCTCATATTTGCGGTCGTATGCGCCGATCTAGAACCCAATCAGCCGCCTGACGTCGGCCGGCGATGCGCCGGCCTCGCGCAAGGCGGCAAGGCCGGTATCCCGAAGACTCTTCGACAGCTTTCGTCCGTCCGGGCCGAGGACGAGACGATGGTGGAAGTAGCTTGGTTGCGGCAGGCCAAGGATCTCCTGGAGCAGGCGCTGCACGCCGGTGGCGGAATAGAGGTCCTGGCCGCGCACGACATGGCTGACGCCCTGCAGCGCGTCATCGACGACGACGGCGAGATGATAGCTGGTCGGGATTTCACGGCGCGCCACGATCACGTCGCCCCAGTCCTGCGGCCGAGCATGCACCGTGCGTGTTGCGGAAAGCCGCTCATCCGAAAATTCCAGCCATGACAGGTCCGTCCCGACGCGCGCCATCGCAGCATCGACGTCGAGCCGCCAGGCGAAAGGCGCATTTTCGGCAATCCGACGCTGGCGTTCCCTCATCGGCATTGCCTTGTCGACGGCGGGATAGAGCGGCACGCCGTCCGGGTCGCGCGGCCAGTCGCGCCCGCGCTTTTCGCTGGCGGCAATGAAGGCGCGGATTTCGCCACGGCTCATGAAGGCCGGGTAGACGAGCTCTTCCCTGATCAGCCGGTCGAGCACCGCCTGATAGTCCGCGAAATGATCCGACTGACGGCGCACCGGTTCTTCCCAGCCAAGCCCGAGCCATTTCAGATCGCGAAAAATGCCGGCCTCGAATTCCGGCGTGCAGCGCGTCGTGTCGATGTCCTCGATGCGCAGCAACAGGCGCCCGCCGGTTGCTCTCGCCAATTTTTGATTGAGCAGCGCCGAATAGGCATGGCCGAGATGCAGTTCGCCATTCGGGCTCGGTGCGAAGCGGAATGTCAGGAGTGTCATCGTTCGGCCGCAATCGGGTTGTGCGGCGCTTTCGCCAGTTGCTACTTTGCGCCTGATTACATCTGCCATTTTGCGCCGGGAACAAGCAGACATGCAACGCATCGCCACGCTCGACGACATCTCGCGAGGGCTGGACGCGCTCTGCCTGCTCGACCCGCGTCTTGAAAAGGTGCGCGGCATGGCCGGCGAGGTGCCGCTTCGGCTTTCCGAGCCGGGGTTCAGAAGCCTTGCCTCGATCATCGTCTCGCAGCAGGTTTCCCGCGCCAGCGCCGACGCCATCTTCGGGCGGCTGACAAAACTGGTGGATCCGCTGACGCCGCAAGCGATCCTTGCCGCCGACGAAGCCATGTTTCGCGAGGCCGGACTGTCGCGGCCGAAGCAGCGCGGCCTGGTCGCCGTGGCCCAGGCGGTGGTCGACGGCCTCGACCTCGATCATCTCTGCTTGCTCGACGCCACGGATGCGATCACGGCGATGATCAAGGTGTCGGGCATCGGCCCGTGGACGGCGGAAGTCTATCTTTTGTTCGCCGCCGGCCACCCCGATGTCTTCCCGGCACGCGACGTTGCCTTGCAGAGCGCGGTCGGCCACGCGCTCGGCATCGACCCGCGTCCGCCCGAGAAAACACTGATCCAACTCGCCGAATCATGGAGCCCATGGCGAGGTGTCGCATCGCGGCTTTTCTGGGCCTATTATCGCGAATTGAAGGGCAGGGACGCCGCGCCTCCGGCCTGAATTCGCAAAAAGCATTGAAATCAGGCGCTTTTGGCGTGGCGTTTGATCGACAAGCCGCTTCACATCCCTGTCATGTCGGGCTTACAGTATCCGCGCCGATCGGTTCTAGAACCAAGGAGGTCAATGACGTGACGGTTGCCGTATCTCCGGATGGGCTTCCAGCACTGGTGCTGAACGCGGATTACCGTCCGCTCAGCTATTATCCTCTGTCGCTCTGGTCGTGGCAGGACGCAATCAAGGCGGTGTTCCTCGAGCGGGTGAACATCGTCGCCGAATACGAGCACGCCGTGTCGTCGCCGACCTTCTCGATGAAGCTGCCGAGCGTCGTCAGCCTGAAGGCCTATGTGAAGCCATCGCGGCATCCAGCCTTCACCCGCTTCAATGTGTTCCTGCGCGACCGTTTCCAGTGCCAGTATTGTGGCACGCCGGAGGATCTGACCTTCGACCATGTCGTTCCCCGCCATCGCGGCGGCGCGACGACGTGGGAGAATGTCGTCGCCGCCTGTTCGCCGTGCAATCTGAGAAAGGGTGGCATGATGCCGGCGCACGCCAAGATGTGGCCGTTGCAGAAGCCCTACCAGCCGACGGTGCATGATCTGCACAACAACGGCCGCCTGTTTCCGCCCAACCATTTGCATGAAAGCTGGATGGATTATCTGTACTGGGATGTCGAACTCGAACCTTGAGATCGTCCGATAATTCGGGAGGCTGGCCGTCTGAAGCGATTGTCTGCGCTTCCGATGCTCACGGCCCAAATGTCCGCTGCGCTTCGGTTCTCGACAATCACTCCATACGACTCAGCCTGCCGAATTCTTGGACGATCTCGCGCCGCGCTAGATTTAATCGCGCGCAAACGCACCCCGGAAGGCGACCACGGCCAGGACAAAACTGGCGATGGCGTTCCAGCCGGCCAGCGACAGGCCGAGGATGCGCAGTGCCGCCTTGTCGCAGGAGGGCGGGACGAATTTGTCGAGCGCGTCGAGCACGCCCTTGCCGCCGGTGTCCACCGGTCCTGCAGCCGCCGCACAATCGGTCGGCCCCGGCCACCACGCCCATTCGACGCCGGAATGATAGACGCCGAGATAGACGCCGTAGGCCATCAGCAGGCCGCCGACGGCCAGCAGGCCGCGTGTCAGCCAAGTAGGCCAGCGCAGCGCCGACGACAGCACCGCCAGCAGCATGAGCGGCACGCCGGTGTAGTAGGGGGTGCGCTGCTCCAGGCAGAGCTTGCACGGGATGTAGCCGCCCAGGTGCTGGAAGGCCAGCGCCGAGCCGACGGTGGCCGCCATGGCGACGGCGAGAAACACCGCCGTCCGCATGCGCTGGCGTCCAGTGTCGGCACTCACGGTCGCTGTCATCGATCTACCGTCCATTCCCGTCATAGCAAAGGATGGGTCAATTTGAACAACCTTTGCTCTAGCCCGGACTTCTCATACTAGCCCGGACTTCTCATGCTAGAAGGCGTATTTGACGACGATATAGAGCGAAATCAGGGCAGCGGCGGCGGCGCCCGCGATCATGCCAAGGCGCTTTTCGATGAACTCGCGGATCGGTTCGCCATAGCGGCGCAGCAGCCAGGCGAGGAAGAGGAAGCGGGCGCCGCGTGCCACGATCGCCAGCACGATGAACAGCAGGAGGTTGACGCCGATAACGCCGGACAGGATCGTCACCACCTTGATCGGCGGCAGATGGGCGAGGCCGGAAGTGATCAGCATCAGGATGATGAAGCCGATGCCCGACGAGACGCGCAGCGCCTCGAAGTCATCATATTTGCCGTAGAATTCGAGGATCGGCTTCGCCATCGTGTCGTAGGCATAGTGGCCGATGTACCAGCCGGCGATGCCGCCCAGAACGGAGGCCAGCGTGGCGACCAGCGCGTAGCGATAGGCGCGATCCGGCCGCGACAGCGCCATCGGCAGATAGAGCACGTCGGCCGGCACCAGGAACACCGAGCTTTCGACGAAAGCGATGAAGGCCAGCCACCACTCGGCGGATTTCTTGGCCGCCAGCGACAAGGTCCAGTCGTAAAGTCCGCGAAGCATCGGCACTCCTAATGCACGTCGCCCAAAATGCGCAGCGGTTTTGGGATAACAATGCATAAAAACAAAGACCAAAAGCGCGCCACATGAATCTCTCGAGACGCGACGCGCTTCAATGCGCTGCCTGTCTAGAAAGATTTTTCGCGCCGCACAATGGCCGCAGCTTCACGAGATCGAAGGCTGGGGTTGAGCGAAGGCCGCATGTCGGGAATTGGCCAGTTGACGAACAGGCCTCCAACCGTATAGTCCGCGCCAATCCAGGCCGCCCGGCCTGAGCCCCTATGGCGGAATTGGTAGACGCGCTCGACTCAAAATCGAGTTCCGCAAGGAGTGCTGGTTCGATCCCGGCTAGGGGCACCATTTTCCACCCGAGACGTCTTGAAAGCTCGGCGGGATGTTATCCCAGGAGCATCCTGGGATAATCACAATCGAGGTCGGTCCTTCCTCACAACGAGGCCAGTCCTTCCTGATTAGTTCGGACTCCGTAGCTCAGGCCGCCATCACATCGGCCCCGGGACCATCTTGGTCGGCTGCTCCGGCATGGGAAACGCGTAATTGTCGCATTTCACGTCCGGGTTTGTCGGGCTGAACATTCCGAGCGGGTTGTCCTTGAACAGCCAGGCGTGAAGATCGTAATGGTAGAATTCCGTCGGAATAAGCGGATAATGCCCCTCCATCGGCCCCTGGAACGTCTGTCCAAAGAGTTTCGGCGGCTCCTTGGTGTCGGGCGTCAGCGGAACAAGCCATTCCACGGCCACCAGGCGCAAGCCGCCGTTGAACGGCTCATAGATAAGGACATTGGGGCGCGTCGGATCTGGTGTCGGGCTGACGCTCGCGACGTTGACGAAATGAATGCCCATCGCGCCCTTAGGGTAATCCATAGCGCCAGCCACTTTTTCGCCGCTGTAATAAACGCATCCGACCGTCGACAGATAGAGGTCGCGAATGGCGGCCTTGTAGTCTTCGTACTTGGATAGCGATTTTTTCAGGCCATCGATCTCGGCCTTGTCGGGCTCGGCGGCCTGACCTGCAGCCGCAGTCAGGCAGGCGCCGATGAGGCCAGTCAAAGCGAGAATGCTGCGGCGCCTGAAGTAAGTTGTTTTCGTCATGCATTCCTCCCAGATTTTTTGTTCTGGCCGCGCAAGGCGGCAATGATGCTGGTTGCGCGGCCGAGATTATCGCCGATGCTAATCCTTTCCGCTGGTCGGGAGAATTAACCCTCATGACCTAGGCCCCTCGACACAGTGATTTGACAGGTCGGGCCGAACGTCCACAGTCCCTTTCTGCGGCGAATCGCAAACCTTCGAGATTGGCCGAAACACCCCCTCCCTTCGTCATCCCAGGGCGGAGCAAGGAGCGGAGCGACGCGGCGCAGACCCTGGGATCCATGCCGTTACATGGCGGCAGTGCGCCTGCGGATCAGAACCGAACGCTACCACCCCGTTCGCTGACGTTGGAAGGGTAGCTGGCACCGTTGCGGATACAAGCGCCGTTCCGAGCCGCTGGATTCTTCGGCTGAGGTAACGGCATGGATCCCAGCGTCTCCGCTACGTCGCTTCGCTCCTGCTCCGCCCTGGGATGACGAAGGCTCGGCCTGCCGGTTTCGCGACCACCCAGCCTACCGCCGTCCCAGCAAGTTCTTCATCCGGTTGCGCAGCAGGCGCGCCATGTTGCGGGTTTCGCGGTAGAGGTGAAGCTGCGACGCCGCCTGGCGGGCGAGGCGGTCGGCGTCCGGCGTCAGGCCGATGACCAGGGTGCCGATCGGCTTGCGCTCCGTCCACAACCGGCTCATCACCGGATGGTCGGGCACGGCGCAGGAATCGGTCATCATGACATTGGGGTCGTCGAGGTGCTGCCTGGTCACCTCGATCATCAGCAGCGTGCCCGGCGAATAGGCGGCGAGCGTCTCGTCATAGGCCGTCTTCCAGGTGTAGGCGACGCCGGCCTCGACGAAGACGATCAGGCTGGCGATGGTGCGGTCGTCGAGCGTCAGCGAATGGATGCGGCACAGATCCTGTTCGGCCAGCCGGTGCACGGCCTCGCGGGCGAAGGCGGCGCGGTAACGGTCGATGGCCATGGCGGTGCGCTCGCGGCCTTTCCAGCCTGCTGCTTCCAGCGTCAGGAAGCGTTCAATGGCATGGCGGATATTTGCCGGTCCGCGCGCCACGACATGCTCCAGCCTGCCGAGGTCGGCGAGGCGGCGCTTCAGGCGGCGGAACTCGCGATAATGGTGCGAGCGCAGCGAGGCCTTCAGATACTCATCGCCGTCGATCTCGCTTTCGAGCATCGGGCGTTCGGCCTTGCCGGTGGTGACCAGCGTCAGGCCGCGCGTCTCGGCGACGGTGGCCAGCAGGCTGGCCACCGGGCCGTCGAGCCTGATGTCGGGCAGGACGAAGACCTTCGGCAATTTGAGATGCGGCCGCGACAGCATCGCGAAGAAATCCTCGATGACGCCGACGGGATCGTCGTGGTCGACCAGCGGCGTGCCGATCGGGCCGAACGGGCTCGACCATGTGCGCATGACCGGGACGCCGATCGGCACGCCCGGCCGCTCCACCGAGAACGGCACCAGCAGGCGCAGCCGGTTGCGGTATTCGTCGCCGTCGCGGATGACCGCCAGCCGCACCTCGCGGTCTTCCAGCCGCGGCATGGCGGGCGCCAGGAAGCGCGGATTGAAGAAGACGTTGGGCTCGATCGTGCGGGTGCAGAGATAGTCGAGTTCCTCGACCAGATCGAAGCCGGCTGAGGCCGGGTAGACGGCCAGTTTGCGCTCGGGCCGGTCGTTGGCCAAGAGCTCGATATGGGCGGGGTCGGCTTCGCGGGCGAGCCCGGCGAGGCCGGACACCATGGCGCCGGCCGGGCCGCCGCTGGTTTCCTCGAGCAACGGGATGGCAGCCATCATGCGGCTCCTTCGGCGGCTACGAAAATGGCCATGACAATGCCGAGCTTGCGCCACACCGTGAAGGACAGCGCGCCGGCCTCGAAGATCATCGCGAAGGCGGTGGCCATCGCCGCGCCCCACAGGCCGAAAAGCGGGATCAGCACCAGATTGAGGCCGATATTGAAGGCCAGCGTCATGGCGTAGACGGCGGCGCAGATGTTCTGGTTGCCGCTCATTGTGAGCAGGCTTTCGCAGGGGCCGACGGCGGCGCGGGCGACGACGCCGAAGACCAGCAGGAACAACAGCGGATAGCCGGCAACGAATTCGGCGCCGAACAAGCTCAGCATCGGCTCGCCCAGCACCAGCACCAGCAGCGCCATCGCCAGCGACGGCCAGAACGTCCACGACACCGTTTCGCGGGCGAAGGCGGCGAGCTTTTCCGGCTCGCCATGGGTGAACTGCACGTAGCGCTGGGCGACGCCCGCCTTGACCGCGAAATAGACGAAATGCACCAGCGCCAGCGTTTTCACGGTGGCGAAATAGACGGCGACGTCGTCGGGCTTCATGTAGGCGCCGACCATCAGCACGTCGGCATTGGTGAGCAGGAAGAAGAAGCCTTCGACCAGGAAGATCGGCAGCGACACGAGGAACCACTGCGCGAAATGAACCTTCTTCGGCCCGGCCGGGATATTCCTGTCCATGCGCGTCGTAACGCCGATGAGCTGACCGAGCGTGGTGGCATAGGCGGCGGCGATCGAGGCGAAAATCGCGGTTCTGGCGTCCGGCGCAAAGCCGACCAGAAGCATCAGCGCCATGAGCGCCAGGATCAGCACCGGCCGCACCAGATAGGTCGGCGCCAGCGCGAACAGCGCCCATGAGTTGGCCCGCGCCAGCCCCTGCAGCAGATCGGACATGGCGATCATCGGCATGCAGATGAGGCCGAGAATGAACGGCACGACATAGTAG
>NZ_RZSW01000570.1:0-3854 GCF_003997375.1 Mesorhizobium sp. M5C.F.Ca.IN.020.29.1.1
CTTTGATAATATCGAATTATGCCGACACTCGACCCTGACCTCCTCAAAACCTTTCTCGCCTTCGTCGATGGCGGCTCGCTGGCGCAGGCGGCGTCAATTGTCGGCCGCTCAGCGTCGGCGGTGACCACGCAGATGCAGCGGCTTGAGGATATTGTCGGCGAACCGCTTCTGGTGCCGCAGGGGCGGGGCCGCGGCCTGACGCCGGCCGGGGAGCATCTGGTCGGCCATGCCCGGCGTATCCTTGCTGTGCATCGCGAAGCGTGGCTGGCCCTCAAGGGCGTGCGAGCCGATGGGCGCGTGGCCATAGGCACGACACAAGATTTCGCCGACAGCGGCCTCCCGGAGCTGCTCAGGGCCTTTGCCGCGAGCTATCCGCGCGTCAGGATCGAACTGCGCGTCGGCCGCTCCGCCGAATTGGCCGAGGCACTGCAAACCGGCATCCTCGATCTGATGATCGCCATGCGACAGGCACCGGCGCCGGACGAGGTCGGCTTGTTCAGGGAGCCGATGCTCTGGCTCTGTTCGCAAAAGGGATTGGCCGCCCGCCAGGACGAGGTACCGCTGGCACTGCTCGATCCGCATTGCAGCTTTCGCGACGCGGCGATCGCAGCACTCGACACGGCCGGCCGCCGCTACCGCGTCGCCGCCGGCAGTGCCAGCCTGGCCGGGCTGCGCACGGCGGTGAATGCCGGCATTGCTCTGACGCTGCGGACGGCGCGCTTTGCCCATTCCGGCATCGTCGAAGCACCGCGCGACTTTGGGCTGCCGCAGGTTCCCATCGCCGAGTTCGCCATCCGGCTGCGCCAGGATGCCGAGCCGCCGGCGCAGGAGCTGGCTGCGCTGTTCAGCGGCAACCTTGCCCTGGCGCAGGCTCATTTCGGAAAAGAAAAAGCCGACCTTGCGGTCGGCTATAGGTTAGACGGGCCGAGGGGTTTGGGGGACTTGGGATGACCCGTCGGCCTCAACAATGCCTGAACCCGATGATGGTTCCATGACTTTATAAATTTATTTCAGGGGCAGATTTTCTCAGGCAGAACGCTGCCTCGCCGCCTGCCAGTCGCGCCCGGCATGGGCGAAGACCGCGCAGAGCACGATTGCGCCGCCGATCATGCTGGCGGCAGGCGGGACCTCGGCCAGGAACACGAAGGCGAACAGGATCGCGAACGGTACCTCAGCCGAGCCCAGCAGTCCGGATTCGGCGGCCGGGATGAGCCTCGCGCCCTCCGTCCACAGAATAGAGGCCAGCGCGAACGACATGCCGAAGGCGACGAGCAGCGCTGCGTCTCTGGCTGAGACCGCCAATGGATCGGTCACGAACCAGCCGAGCACGAACAAAAGGAATGCCGACACTGCCCCGGCCCACACCACAGGCGTGTCGCGGAAAGCGCGCACCATGATCATGTAGAGCGCGCTGCCGATTGTCATCAGCAGCGCCAGCCCGTCGCCGAACAGATGGCCGGTGCCGAAACCGGACCAGACCATGATCGCCACACCGCAGAGCGACACGGCGGCGGCGGCAAGCGTCTGCAGCCGGAAGCGCTCACGAACCAGCACGAAGGCAAGCAGCGCGGTGACAAAGGGTGCCGTGGCGTAGATGATCGCGACATTGGCGACGAAGGTGAACTTGAACGCCGAGATGAAGGCGATGCTGGCGAGCGCGCCCTCGACCGCCAACAGCCAGCCGCGCCAGCCGAGGCGCAGGCCTTCACGCCCACCGGAGCGGCGACGCCGCCAAAGCACATAGAGGCTGATCAGGATCGAGCCGACGAAGCCGCGCCAGCAGGTGATGGTCAGCGGGTCGGCATGGATCGACTTGGTCAACACGCCGGTGAGGCCGAACACTGCCGCCGACGCCGAAACCAGGATGATGCCAAGGGTGCGCTCGGCGGCGGTGTCGGTGGTGCCTGGCATGCTTAGGGATCCCGTCATTTCGCCAGACTATGCTGCCTTGTCCTGACACCGTACCGTCAGCAGTTGTTGCCGCATCGTTGCCGATGATCAGCACGGCGGCCGCGACGATCAGGGCCACGGCGTACGCTACACGGGCGAAACCCTGCGCGGCGCTACGCCAGCGGTGAGCTTGCGTTAGGGCAGGTTTGGCGGCTGGGTATCCCGTCCGGCCGATGCGGCTGAACAGGACTTAGTTGCGCAACTCGATTCATCTCATCAAGCCGATGCGTCAGTTCGATACGGAGCACGCCGTGAACATCACTGTTGACTTGGCCCGATAAAAAGGCGGTCAAAAGCAACAAGGTGATTCATGAGCTCTTCCGCCCAGTTCCTGAACGCTTCCGAAGCCGCCGGCCGGCTCGGTGTGTCGGCCATTATCGCGCAGGCGCGTGCCATCCTCTGCCCGCCAATCACAGCTCGCCAACGTTGCCCTGTACCCCGGTACTCTCGGCTACGAGGCCGTCGCCACGTGCCCGGCCTCACCCGAGGTACGGGCTCGGACGGACGGCGTCATCGCGTGGGCGCCCCCAGGTCGCATGACAAGTCATCAGGTCTGACGACGCAGCAATGTCTGGACAGCTTGTCACTCCGATCCAAATGTCGTGAAATCGAGGTTTAGCCCGTACCGGTTCCATTCGAGTATCGTGACGAGCGATGAAAATGACGGTCGAAAGGATTCGAGATGGACGCCACCGGACTGAAGGCCATGCAGGCGCCGCTCAAGGAGGCCTATCGCGATGACGCATCGCGCGCGCTGATCACGCTTCGGGCCAAAGGCTCGATTGACGACCAGTCGATCGCCTGTAAGGTCGAGACGGGCAGGGCGCTCGCCGTTGCCGGTCTGCATCCGGCTACCGGCGGTTCGGGGCTCGAATTGTGCTCGGGCGACATGCTGCTGGAGGCGCTGGTCGCTTGCGCCGGCGTGACGCTGAAGGCAGTGGCAACGGCGCTGGAGTTCAAGCTCGGCGCCGCCACCGTGGAGGCCGAAGGCGATCTCGACTTTCGCGGCACCTTGGGTGTAGCAAGAGATGCGCCGGTCGGCTTCCGCGCCATCCGGCTCACATTCGGCCTCGACACTGACGAGCCACAGGAGCGCATCGACGCGCTGCTCAAGCTGACCGAACGCTACTGCGTGGTGTTTCAGACAATCAATACCAGGCCGGAACTGACGGTCAGTGCGAAGTGCTGAAACGCGCGCCGCCGGCTACTCACTTTCGCCCTCGTCGGCGAACGGCGAGGCGCTCGGCACACACTGCACCGACCAGCCGGCCGGCGTCGGCTGCTTCTGATATTCGGTGATGGCGGAGGTGCACTGTTCGCGGGTGTCGAACGTGCTGGGCAGCACCACCATGCCGCCTTGCGGACCGGCGATAACCAGATACCAGACCAACGCTACGCTCGAAGCCGCCATGGGATTTCCTCGCTTGTTGTGGGAGTCGGGCGATCCTATCAACTCCGGGCGATCGACGAAAGCGCGGCCGGGCGCGGTGGTTCGCCACGGCATCACAGCCGTGCGATATGGAACAGCTCAGTTCACGGCAAAGCAGTAGAACAGGCCGTCGCCGCCGGTGCTCCTCAGCGCCTCCTGACTGCACCCGCCGCGTGAAGCGTGCGAGGAATTCCACGATTTGGCGGCGGCCGAATCGTCGAGACCCATGCGGTCGTGATGGCCCGTCATTGCCGCACCTTCTGCGCCGCTGAGCGTCCAGTCGCCGCAGGTTTGGTCGGCGATTTTCGTGCCGTCCGGCTTGGAGCCGGTCAGCACGTCGTGCCGGTTGGGCTTATCGCCGCGGCCGTTGACCACTTCACCCTTTTCGTCGAGCGCCGTCTGCTTGGTGATGGCGTTGGCATCGCTATGCAGCGAAGCGACATCGTCGGCGATCTTGACGCCCTTGGCGTTGAAC
>NZ_RZSW01000571.1:0-3850 GCF_003997375.1 Mesorhizobium sp. M5C.F.Ca.IN.020.29.1.1
CTCGAAATGGGCCTCGACGAGATGGGCACGATGTTTGCCCGCCGCGAAGGCACTGACCCTGATCTGCCGCCGGTCTATGTCGGCAGCCATCTCGATACTCAGCCGACCGGCGGCAAGTATGACGGCGTGCTCGGCGTACTCGGCGGGCTGGAGATCGTGCGCTCGCTCAACGAACTCGGCATCAAGACAAAACATCCGATTGTCGTCACCAACTGGACGAACGAGGAAGGCGCGCGCTTTGCGCCAGCCATGATGGCGTCCGGCGTCTTCGCCGGCGTGCTCGATCAGGCCGACGTCTACTCGCATGTCGACAAGGACGGCAAGAAATTTGGCGAGGAGCTCGAACGCATCGGCTGGAAGGGCACCGAGAAAGTCGGCGCGCGCCAAATCCACGCCTTCTTCGAGCTGCATATCGAGCAAGGTCCGATCCTCGAGGACGAAGGCATCGACATCGGCGTCGTCACCCATGGCCAGGGACTGAAATGGCTGCAGGTGACGTTGACCGGCAGGGAGGCGCATACCGGCTCGACGCCGATGCCGAAGCGCCGCAACGCCGGGCTCGGCATGGCGCGGGTGATTGAGCTGGTGCACGAGATCGCCATGGACTACCAGCCCGATGCCGTAGGCGCGGTCGGCCACATGGAAGTCTATCCGAACTCGCGCAACATCATCGCCGGACGCACCGTCTTCACCATCGACATCCGCTCGCCGGAAAAGGAGGTGCTCGACGTGATGGACGCGCGCATCCGCGAAGGCATCGACACGATCTGCGAGGCGCTCGATATCAAATATCAAATCGAGCAGGTCGGCCATTTCGATCCGGTCGCTTTCGATGCGGGCTGCGTCAAGGCTGTGCGGGATGCGGCGGAGCGCCTGGGTTATACGCATCGCAACATCGTCTCCGGCGCCGGCCACGACGCCTGCTGGATCAACCGCGTCGCGCCCACCGCAATGGTGATGTGCCCGTGCGTCGACGGGCTGTCGCATAATGAGGCCGAGGAAATCACCAAGGAATGGGCGGCGGCCGGCGCCGACGTGCTGTTCCACGCGGTGGTGGAAACAGCGGTGATTGTGGAGTGAACTAGAAACCAAGCTTCCGAACGCCGCTCACCAAGAAGCGCGAGAAAAACAAGGGAACAAAAATGACCAAAGTCATCAAGAACGGCACCATCGTCACCGCCGACCGCACCTGGAAGGCCGACGTGCTGTTCAAGCACGGCAAGATCATCGCCATCGGCCCGGACCTGCATGGCGACCACGAGTTCGATGCCACCGGCTGCTATGTCATGCCAGGCGGCATCGATCCGCACACGCATCTCGAAATGCCGTTCATGGGCACCTATTCGGCCGACGATTTCGAGAGCGGCACGCGCGCCGCCCTTGCCGGCGGCACCACCATGGTTGTCGATTTCTGCCTGCCGGCGCCGCAACAGTCGCTGCTCGAGGCCTTGCAGATGTGGGACAATAAAACCTCGAAGGCGTCCTGCGACTATTCCTTCCATATGGCGATCACCTGGTGGGGCAAGCAGGTGTTCGACGAGATGGCCACCGTCGTCGACAAGGGCATCACCTCGTTCAAGCACTTCATGGCCTACAAGGGCGCGCTGATGGTCGACGACGACGAGATGTATTCGTCGTTCCAGCGTTGCGCCGACCTTGGCGCGCTGCCGTTGGTCCATGCCGAGAATGGCGATGTGGTGGCGGCGCTTTCGCAGAAGCTTCTGGCTGCCGGCAACAACGGTCCGGAGGGGCATGCCTATTCGCGCCCGCCGGAGGTCGAAGGCGAGGCGACCAACCGCGCCATCATGATCGCCGACATGGCCGGCGTGCCGCTCTATGTCGTGCATGTCTCCTGCGAGCAGGCTCACGAAGCCATTCGGCGGGCGCGGCAGAAAGGCATGCGCGTCTTCGGCGAGCCGCTGATCCAGCATTTGACGCTCGACGAGAGCGAATATTTCAACAAGGACTGGGATCATGCGGCGCGCCGCGTGATGAGCCCGCCCTTCCGCAACAAATTGCATCAGGATTCGCTGTGGGCCGGCCTGCAGGCCGGATCGCTGCAAGTGGTGGCGACAGACCATTGCGCCTTCACCACCAGCCAAAAGCGCAACGGCGTCGGCGATTTCAGCAAAATCCCGAACGGCACCGGCGGACTCGAGGACCGCTTGCCGGTGCTGTGGACGACGGGCGTCAACACCGGCCGGCTGACGATGAACGAATTCGTCGCGGTGACCTCGACCAACATCGCCAAGATCCTCAACATGTATCCGAAGAAGGGCGCCATCGTTGAAGGTGCGGACGCCGACATCCTCGTCTGGGACCCGAAGCGCAAGAAGAAGATCACGGCCAAAAAGCAGCAGTCGGTGATCGACTATAACGTCTTCGAAGGTTTTGAGGTGACCGGCCTGCCGCGCTATGTCTTCTCGCGCGGCGAACTGTCGATCCAGGAAGCTGAGCTCAAGGCGAAGCCCGGCCATGGGGAGTTCGTCGCTCGCGAGCCGAATGCAGCGGTCAACCGGGCGCTGTCGACCTGGAAGGAAATTTCCGCACCGCGCAAGGTGGAACGCACCGGCATTCCGGCGACCGGGGTGTGAGCTTGGCGCGTTCGGCAGCGATCGCCTCACTGGTTGTGGCGAGCATTACCGGCGTACCGGCAGCGGCTGAGGTTCTTGCCGGTTCCTATGGCAATGATGTCGGTTGTGCCGGTGTATGGCTCGGCTATCAGGACAGCGATGCCTATGTCGTGCTGACCGCCGACGGCGTCGAAACCTATGGCAGCGGCTGCCGGTTCGCGCGGCAACTGGTGACGGCGCCTGGTACGCAGTCGTTGAGCTCGACCTGTTTCGCTGAAGGCGAGGAGGGAACGACGACTGAGACCGTCAAGGTCACCAACAAGGGAGCTGACGGTTTCTTCGTGACCATTCCCGGCCTTGAAGAGATAGGGCCGTTGAAATCATGTTCGTGACGGTGCCGATGATGGCCTCTCCGCCGATGCCGACCTCAGGCGACCAGCCCATCCAGTTCCGGCAGCAGGACGACACTTTCCTGTTCGTTGGGATCGGTGCGGGCGATGACAGCCGAGGCCGAACTGTCGCTCAGATTGGCCGGCAGATGCGGCACCCCGGCAGGAATGTAGAAGAGGTCGCCGGCCTTGACCACGATCTGCTGTTCGAGTCGGTCGCCATACCAGGTATGAACCTCGCCGGAGAGCACATAGATCGCCGTTTCATGGCTTTCGTGCATATGCGCCTTGGCGCGGGCACCGGGCGGCATGGTCAGCAGGTGCATGCAGATGCCGGTCGAGCCGACCGTCTCGGCGGCGATACCGGTGAAATAACTCAGTCCCTGCTTGCCTTCATAAGAGCTTTCAGGGCGGATAAGATGACAAGTGGGTTTGGACGACATCTGGGATGCTCTGGGCGTCGATCGAGTGGGAACTCTCAGTCGGATAGGACGGGGCGAGTGGAAAGCAATATCGCGGCAAAATCAACCGGATTCCGCCCGGCGCAGCAGCGGCGCGAAAAGGCAGGCTGCGGCCTATGACGGGAACATCGCCAGCCGTCGTTTCGGCAAGCAAGCTCGGCCTGACCTTCCAGACCAATGACGGCCCGGTGCAGGCCCTGTCGAATGTCGACCTGACCATCGGCAAAGGTGAATTCGTCTCCTTCATCGGGCCGTCCGGCTGCGGCAAGACGACCCTGCTGCGGGTCATCGCCGATCTGGAAAAACCGACATCGGGAAGCATCTCCGTCAACGGCATGACGCCGGAGCAGGCGCGCCAGAGCCGCGCCTATGGCTATGTCTTCCAGGCGGCGGCGCTTTATCCATGGCGTACGATCGAGCGCAACGT
>NZ_RZSW01000572.1:0-3842 GCF_003997375.1 Mesorhizobium sp. M5C.F.Ca.IN.020.29.1.1
AAAACGCGGCCGGCGCCCAGGAGTGAAATCCGACGATCAAGATGCCGGCTGATCACCGGGCCACTTCACCTGTCAGGTAGGGAAAATTGGATGCCCACATTCGCGGAGACTTCGGTGCCCATTGACACGCCTTGCTTGAGGTAGGCCTCAACCCCGGGCCAAACGCCCATCTCATGAAACAGTTCTTCTGTCGCCATCTCGACCAGCACATCGAGTCGACCAACCTCACCCGTGAGCCGCAAGAACAGAGAGAGTTTCGCCGGGCTCCAGCTAGCATGGAGGCTTTCCTGGACCACGGTCCTCAACGCCTCCTGACGCGCTCTCATCGCCTCCCTGCCGTGAAAGGTAGGCCGCCCCTTGCCGACGTCTCGGGCCGCATCATGCAGCTTGATCCTGTCCCCGGCGAAGGCCTGCAACAGACCTTGGCTCAGTAGATGGCGAAGAGATTGCAACAAGATCGGACGTTCTGGTCCTCCGGCTCCGACGACATACGCACCGGCTTTCTCACGTAATGGGCGCATCACAAAGGCTGAAAAGATCCGCGACGTCGACCACGGCGCCTGGTAATCGCCCAAAGCCCCGGCCGAGGATATGTTCTTGCACCATCTCTCTGGTATGTGCTGAGCGGGCCAAGTCTGCACACAAGCTTCACCGAACCCTCATAGATTCGGCTACAGAGAGCGCATTTAGGAAGAAAAGCGGGAGACCACTCGTCAAATCGATCAACCGCTGACAATCCGCAGCATCGCCCTGACACCCCGACTCATGCGCGGCAGCAGCTATCGTATCAGGCACCCACCCCAAAAGGCTCTCGCGCGCCACGCCGATGGTGGCTTCGATCGCAGCGACTTCACCTCCGGGCGGCTAAGAAGTATGAAAGCGGATATCCCCGCCTGCCTGAATCACACGGATCAGGTCTTCAGCGGCCAGTTTGTGGACATTGTCCAGGTGCGACCGTCACGACCTCACCGCGTTCATGGATGCGGCGAGAGAGAAGTTGCAGGCGCGGCCGGAGGCGCCAGGAAGAAAGATCGCGCCGAGGCCCTGCTCGCCTGCGAGCACCCGACCAGCGATTTCTCTTGCGACGGCACTGGCAAGAGCCGCAACTGGCATGTCGGCGATGTCGAGATAGACCAGGGGTCCAGGAGCATGCTGAGCGGATTGCGCCAACCATGACGTTTTGCCTGCTCCCGAATAGCCAACGATCAAGCGAACCCGCTTGCCGTCGAAAGAACCGGCTCATCCTGCTGTACCCGATACGGGGCCGGAGGCACGGCAAATCCTGCAATTGAAGTGCCAACTGCTCAAAACGGCCGGAAGGCCCTTGCAGCAAAGACATGGTCGAGCATCGCATTTTCGCCCGTCGCCGCCATGGTGACGACGCCTGCCAGCTTCCAGACGAGTGTCTCTGGTGCGAGAGTTGCAACGGCGACGTTTCGGCCACCCTGCAACTTGCCTGCACTGCTTCCGTCAAAGAGGTTTGCGGGACAGAGAGGATGCGACCGGCAGGCTTAGCTGCTGGCCAATCGATGTTTATGTCCGAAGGCCAACCGCTTGCACCAAGCCTTTCCCACAAAGGCCCCTTCGGTTCGGCATTGCTGACGATGACGAATCGCGCAGCACCGTCCCGCCCTGCTTCGGCATGGTAACCATTCGGCCAGGGCTGCGGTGACTATGATTTCGGGCGACGGTTTTCTGCGCTAGGTTTCGGCGGTGCGTGACCCGCAGCCCTGCGCTCGTCGACGATATGCCGAAGGTTGTCGATGCCGTCTTCGGTGAAGACGACGATAGGTTTGCTTAATTCGGATGCGGGATAGTCGTCGTAGGCGCTCAGGCAACCGTCTTCCGAGAACATCTCGATCGAGCAATCGCGCAAAAAGTCTTCGTCCTCTTCGAGCATCTCGGCCACATATTTGAGGGTGTAAAGAGCGGAGTTGATATCTCATCTGACGGCCTCGTTTATTTGTAGGCCCAGATCAGGCAGCCTTATCCGCTGCGGCCGTCAGAAGGCTTCAATTCCACGGGAGCAGTCCTCGATCTGCGTGATCGGCGTGTCGGCGATGCGGGCGAGGACGTCGGCAAGCCATGCCTGCGGATCGATGCCGTTGAGCTTGGCGGTGTTGATCAGCGTCGCCATGAAGGCGGCCCGATCGGCACCTCGATCGGAGCCTGCAAATAGCCAAGCTTTCCTGCCCAGAGCAAAACCACGCAGCGCGCGTTCGGCCGCGTTGTTGGTGAGGCAAATCCGGCCATCGCCGAGGAAGGTCGTGAACCCTTCCCAGCGCTTCAGCATATAGTCGATTGGCTCGCGACCGGAGAGCTGCGCGACAGTCTTGCCCGCTCTGCCCGCATCCAGGCCTCAAGTTCGGTGGCGAGAAGACGGCTTTCCTGCCGTCGTTGCAGACGTTCGTCGGAGACGAGTCCGTTGATGTCGCGCTCGATACCAAACAGGGCGTCGATGCGTTTGACCGCCTCGAGCGCGATCGGTGAGATCGGCGCGGCGTTCTTGCCACGCTTGGCATTGGCGGCGATGTCGGCAAGTACGAAGAACTTGCGGCGCGCATGCGCCCAGCACAGCGCCTGGGTCAGCGGACTGGGATCGCGGTCCACCTTGAACAGCGGATTGTAACCGCCATAGGCATCGGCCTGCAGAATGCCGGTGAAGTTCCTCAAATGACGCTCGGGATGCTCCTGCCGCCGATCGCGCGAAGCATAGTAAGAGCGCCGCCGGTGGCGATTGCCCGCCGAACGGCCGGTCATCCCTGACATAGGTCCATGCGGCCTGTATCGGTCTTGCCCTTCGCCAGGATCGGCACGGTCGTGTCGTCGGCATGGAGACGATCAGCGGCAAGCACATGCGCCTCGATCAGCGCGTGCACCGGCTTCAGCGCCACGGCACAAGCGCCGACCTGGTCCGCAAGCGTCGACAGGCTGAGGTCGACGCCCTCCGCGGGCATAGCGCTCGCTCTGCCGGTTCAGCGGTTGATGCTGGGCGAACTTCTCGAACAGGACCATCGCCAAAAGGTTCGGTCCGGCAAAGCCGCGCGGCGTCACATGGAAGGGCGCCGGCGGCTGCGAGATCTTCTCGCATTCGCGGCAGGTGAACTTCTCGCGCACCGTCTGGATCACCTTCCACTGGCGCGGGATCACCTTCCACTGGCGCGGGATCACCTCCAGCGTCTCGGTAATGTCCTCGCCAAGCTTGGCCAGCCTGCCCGAGCCGCAGCACGGGCAGTTCCGGGGTGCGGCGATGACCACGCGCTCACGTGGCAGATGGTCGGGAAAGGGCTTGCGCGACGGGCGCTTGCGCTCGAAAGCTCGGACTGTCGATGACCGCGCTGTCAGTTCCGCCGCCAATTCGTCCTGGCTGGCCTCGGCTTCCAACTCCTCAAGCTGCAATTCCATCTGTTGGTGAAGCCTCGCCTTGCGTTCGGAGCGGCTGCCATGGATCTCGCGCTTCAGCTTCTCTATCTCCAGCCTGAGCCGCGCGATCAGCACATCGGAGTGCGAGTTCAAGGCTTGCGCGCGAGCGGCGAGCGCTTGCGCCTCACGGCGGGCCGCACGCTCGGCGAGGATCATCGCGTGCGCACTGGCAAGGTCACCGGGAAGCTGATCGGCCACATCGGTCATGGCGCGATGGAATCATATTCGCTCCCGCCAAGCCAGCGGTTTTGCTCATCCCGCCGAGCTCGGACGCCAGGTTTTTTGCGGCATCCGCCAGTCGATGCCTTCTAGTGAAGGCCTACAGGAATATCCCTGTTGGTGAGTCCGACGAATCATCGGGCGAGCTGGTCCGGGTTCTGGACCCACATCATCCGCTTTACGGCCGATCCTTCCGCCTG
>NZ_RZSW01000573.1:0-3833 GCF_003997375.1 Mesorhizobium sp. M5C.F.Ca.IN.020.29.1.1
CAGCCTCAATATAGAGGATCAGCGGCTCATAGGTGGTGGCGACGATCCGCTGCGCCGCCTGGAACATTTCCGGCACGGTGATGGCGGCGGCCAGCGATGTATCCTTGACCAGCGAGATGAAGGTGTTGGACAGCGGTGGCACCGCGACGCGGCCGGCCTGCGGCAGTATGGTGCGCCGCATCGCCTGGCTCCAGGTCATGCCGATCGAGTAGGCCGCCTCCCACTGCCCCTTCGGCACCGAGCCTATGACAGCGCGGATGATTTCCGACGTATAGGCGCCGATGTTGAGCGTGAAGCCGATCAACGCGGCTGAAAAAGCGTCGAGCAGGATGCCGACCGAGGGCAGGCCGTAGAAGATCAGGAAGAGCTGCACCAGAAGTGGCGTGCCACGGAAGATCCAGACGTAGAAGCGGACCACGGCGACCAGCGGCTTCGGGCCGAACAGCCGGACAAGCGCCGCAACCAGCCCTACGAAGAGACCGAATGCGAACGACAGGAGCGTTAGCGGAACGGTGAAGATCAGCGCGGCCCATAGCAGCGTCGGCAATGAGTCCAGCATCAATTGCAGCCAGTGCGGCACGAAAACCCTCCTTGCGAGATTGCCGCCCAAAAAAAGCGGCCCGGCAGCATCAAGGCGCGACCGTACGATCGTCATATCACGCGAAAAGCGGCGGCCGTCAAAGACGGCTCGCCGCAATGCTTGCCATGCGGGCCGGCAACCGGCCCGCTCCGTGCAATGCGCTTACTTCGAAACGTCCTGGCCGAAATAGGTGTCGGCGATCTTCTGGTAGGTGCCGTCGGCCTTGATGTCGGCCAGTGCCTGATTGATGGCGGCGACCAGTTCCGGATCGCCCTTGCGCACGATGACGCCGGAATAGTCGGCGTTTTCTTCCTGCGCGGCGATCTTCACATTGGCGTCGGGCTTTTGCTTCTTGAAATCGAGGAAGGACAGGCTGTCGTTGATGGTGGCGTCGGCGCGGCCGGTAAGAAGCAGCTGGATCGATTGGTCGAAACCATCGGTGCCGACGAGCTCGGCGCCGTTCGTTTCGGCGAGTTTGCCGAAATTCGAAGTCAGCGACTGCGCCGCCTTCTTGCCCTTGAGGTCGGCAAAGCTCTTGATATCGGTATTGTCGCCGCGCACGATCAGCACCGCTTTGGAAGCGATGTAGGGATCGGAGAAATCATACTTGGCCTTGCGCGCATCGGTGATGCCGACCTGATTGATGACGGCGTCATAACGCTTGGCGTCGAGGCCGGCGATCAGCCCGTCCCATTTGCCTTCGAGGAATTCGGCCTTGACGCCGAGGCGCTCGGCAATCGCCTGGGCTATCTCGACGTCGAAGCCGACCAATGCACCCGAGGCATCATGATAGGTGAAGGGGGCATAGGTGCCTTCGGTGCCGACCTTAAGGACGCCGACCTGCTTGATCTGATCGAGATTTGCGCCGGCATGGCCTGATGTGACGGCCAAAACCTGCAGTGTTCCGGCGACGATAAGCGATTTGAGCCATTTCATTTTTCTGTGATCCCGTCCTTGGCCGGCGTCCGGCGCATTTGTTGAGCGCCGGAAACTGACAGATGCAGGCTGGCGAAATAAGGAACCGGATTTCAAAAATAAGATGCTTTTGAAATCCAATTCTCAAAACGATATCGAGTCACGCCAACCGACCGCGTAGCGACCGCCGCAACGAGCTTTCGCCAGTGCAATCCACGCGACATCAGCGGCGGAACCATTCACCCGCGTGGCACGTTCTTGGCTGTTGTAGGGCGCGGCGTCGCCAATTCAACCACGATGCCAGCTCAGGGTCGAGCGATCGCACCGCAACGCCCGGAACAGGGAGCGTGGCATGATGGAAGATATGGCAGGGCGAACCATGGTCCGCGCGGCGATGAAAGCCCCCTATCTCGAGCGCGACGAGGAGCATCTTCTCGCGCTGCGCTGGAAGCAAGACAACGACCAGCAGGCGCTGCACCAAATCGCCATGGCGCATATGCGGCTGGTCATTTCCATGGCCTCGAAATTCCGCCACTACGGTCTGCCGCTCGGCGACCTGGTCCAGGAAGGCCATGTCGGCCTGCTGGAGGCAGCGGCCCGTTTCGAACCGGAGCGCGAAGTGCGGTTTTCGACCTATGCGACGTGGTGGATCCGCGCCTCGATGCAGGACTATATCCTGCGCAACTGGTCGATCGTGCGTGGCGGCACCAGTTCGGCGCAAAAGGCGCTGTTCTTCAATTTGCGGCGCCTGCGCGCCCGCTTGGCGAACGGCGCCGAGCCGATCTCGAATACCTCGCTCTACCGCGAGGTGTCGGTGGCGCTCGGCGTCTCGGAGGCCGACGTGGCGATGATGGACTCCCGCCTTTCGGCACCGGATAGCTCGCTCAACCAGCCGCTCGCCGACGATGCGGGCGCCACCGAGCGAATGGATTTCCTGGTTTCTGACGATCCTTTGCCGGACGAGGTCGTAGGCGACACGATCGATGTCGAACGCCGCTCTGTCTGGCTGAAAACGGCGCTCGGCGCGCTCAATGCCCGCGAGCTCAGGATCATAGAGGAGCGCCGGCTGAGCGACGAGGGCGCGACGCTCGAAGCCCTCGGCGAGGCGCTCGGCATCTCCAAGGAGCGCGTCCGCCAGATCGAGGCACGCGCCATGGAAAAGCTCAAGATAGCGCTGGTGAAGCAAAACCCCGAGTTTCTGGCGACAGCCGCCTGAATCTTATTTGTCGGTGATGATCTTGACCTTGTCGCCGGCGGACACTGCTGCACCGGGCGACATCGCGTTGAGCACCCTGAACAGGTCCAGCTTGCGATCGACGCCGACCATCTGCGCGGCGAGCGACCCCATGGTCTGTCCGGGCCGCACCGTGACAACACGGATATGCAGCGGCTTCAGCGCCGCTTTCTCGGTTGCGCTCAAGATACGGAAGGAGCCGCTGACCGAGCGCGCCACGGCATCCAGCGAGGTGCTGGCGGAAGGTGCTGCGGTCAACAGCCG
The DNA here is from genome assembly GCF_003997375.1 of Mesorhizobium sp. M5C.F.Ca.IN.020.29.1.1. Taxonomy (NCBI): domain Bacteria; kingdom Pseudomonadati; phylum Pseudomonadota; class Alphaproteobacteria; order Hyphomicrobiales; family Phyllobacteriaceae; genus Mesorhizobium; species Mesorhizobium sp. M5C.F.Ca.IN.020.29.1.1. The sequence continues at coordinate 2,994 of NZ_RZSW01000573.1, forward strand.
GTAGACCTGACCGCCGGCGCGGATCACCGCGATGTCGAACTGCCAGCCCTCGGCGCTGGCATGCGCCGTCGCCGCCTCGTTGCCATTGATCGTTTCCTGGCGCACGCTGCTTTCGTCCAGACCGGCCACCCAGCCGCTGCGGATGTAGTCGGTCAGCGAGCGGCTCTTGTCGATCGAAACGCCGTCGAAGCGGATCGCTATGTCGCCTGGCCCGGTTGCCGTCACCGCCGCGGCCGAGTTGTCGATGATGAAGCCATCGGGCACCGAGAACGACACGCCGAGCCCTGGATGCATGAAGGTTTCGCCACGCACATAGCCCTCCTCCGGTGTGTCGCCGTAGAGCAGGCCGTCTATGCCGGCGAGGAAGGCGTCGCGGTCGCGCGTGCCGACGCCGGGCGCACCGAACTGGCGGGCATGACGCTGCGCCAGATCGATGCGTTGCGGCGTGTTCGGATGCGTCGCCAGGAAGTCGAGGCTGGCGTCGGTGGCGCCGCTGATAGAGCGGAAATCGGTGTAGGCCGACATGGACTGCAGGAAGCGGCCGGCGGCAAAGGGATCGAAGCCCGCCTCGCCGATCGACTTGATGCCGATGCCGTCGGCCTCAAGCTCCTGATTGCGCGAGAACTGGGCAAGCCGCAGCTTGCCGCGGATCAGTGCCGCCTTGGCGGTCGGGCTGTCGCCGAGCACATCCGAGACGACCTTGGTTGCAAACCCCTCCTCAGCCTCGAGCTGCTGGCGCTGCAAGCCGTGGTTTGCAGTGACGTGGCCCATCTCATGCGCGATGACCGCGGCGAGCTCGGCCGAATCGTTGGCCAGCGCCAACAGGCCGCGCGTGATGTA
>NZ_RZSW01000574.1:0-3832 GCF_003997375.1 Mesorhizobium sp. M5C.F.Ca.IN.020.29.1.1
GCTGAATACCATGCCCAGCGTTACCTTTGTTGCCCCGTCCTGATCCTCGAACGAGGCCCAGGCGTCGGCATGTTTCGGCCCGTTCTCGCCCCAATGCAGAGTATAGCCGATCCTCTCCTCGGGCCGGACCTCGTTATAGAGATGGTGGTTCGGGAAGACCGTGCCATCAGGCGCGATCATGTCGAAAACCCATTCGCCGCCCGTTCGCAAGTCGATCCTCTTCGTTCGACAGGAGAAGCCTTCCGGCCCCCACCATTGCGGCAGCGTTTCAGGGTTCATCCACGCGCCCCACACGATGGATCGCGGCGCCTGGATTACCCGCTGCAGCACCATGGTTCGTTCGGCCGCGCCCGCGAGGTTGTCCAGACCGGCGGAGAAGCCTTCCCGATAGCCTGCCTCCATATCCTGCGCCAGCGATGAAAGTTGCACCGTCACGATCAGCCGGCTGCGCTCGTGCGTGCCTGAAAGATTTGCCGTCACCAGCGCTGCTGATTGCGTCACGCCTTCGCACGAGATCACCTCATAGTTCACGCTGCACAGCGCCGGCTGCAGCGCAAGCCAGCCATTCTCGCACCGGATGTCAGGCTGGTCCTCGACCTTGCAGAGCGAGATCTCGCGTCCACCCACCCTGGTGTCGGCCTCCAAGAACTCCACGGTAACCGAGGCTGATGGCGCAGCCCAGATCGCCCGCGCGGCCGGGGCGGTCCATGCCTCCCACAGTACGGCCAATGGCGCGGCCACGTCCCGTTCGAAGGTGAGTGTCGCAAAGCGGCTTTTCTTATCATCAGGCACCGCACGGGTCGCGCTGTTTGTAGCGACGGTCTGTGTCATTCTGCGCGCTCCTTCATCACATTCATCACAAATGCGTCCAACTGGTCGAGCCGAGCTTCCCAGATGGCCCGCTGCTCATCGAGCCATGTCCGCACCGGGTCCAGAGCCTCGGGCACGATGGCGCAGGTGCGTATCCGCCCGTCCTTGGAGGTGGAGATCAACCCTGCCTCCTCCAGTACGGAAAGGTGCCGCATCACCGTGGGCAGACGCAGTCCCGTGGGACCAGCGAGATCCGTCACCTGCGCAGGTGTTTCGGCAAGCCGGGTCAGGATCGACCGGCGGGTCGGATCAGCGAGCGCGTGGAAGAGCAGCGATAGATCAGGATCATGCTTAGCCATGTCGCTAACTATCGCCCAATTTGCCGCTGGCGCAAGCGAAAACTTCGTCAACTCGCTAAGTTTTTTCCGCCGAACGCGCCGAGTTCCTGGAGCAGGCGGCTTCCGTTGCCGAGTCCGCTGAGAAGTTGCTCGCAACGGTGCGAGTGCGCCCCGATGCCGGCAATCGAAGACAAGTTCCTGAAGCCGCCGTTCCGCTTCCCACCTAGATGCTCCTAGGAAGCGTCAACATCGGAAATGACCCAACGCGAACTTCATCTCGCGGCGTAGACCGGGCGCGCACTGCCGAACCCTGGCCGTGCGTTGCAGTTGAAGGCACTCGCGGGAAAATCCAGTTCTCCCGCACGCCAGGAATCAGCGTTTGGCAATGGGCTTGGCAGCCAATCCAAATCGTTGATCGAGATCCGGCGGAACCAGATCGCTTTCGGATCCTCCACGCCAGTTGAGAGAGCATGGAGGTTCGACTGCAGCCCAGCCTTCACCGGCCACCCTTCGCCGACCTGCCCGCCCCAAACCTCAACCCGTCCATCAGCAGCGATACCAGCCGGCGCGAGCGATCGCGCCAGTCCTTGGTGTCGGGCGCCGAATAGATGCCGCCCAGCGCGTGCAGAACGTCCGATGCGTCGACATCGCTGCGGATCGAGCCGTCGGCCACCGCCGCTTCGATCAGCCGCCGCAAGGCAAGTGTCACCCTGCCCGAAACGTCGGAGAACAATGTGGAGTTCGTCGTGAGCAGGATGCGCAGGCTTGTCGCCAGTCCGCGCTTGGTGGCGATGTAGTCGACGAAGCGCTGCATCCATTGTTCGAGCGCGACGTCCGGCGAATGGTGAAGGGCGAGCTCTTCGGCGGCCTGGCACAGGCCTTCCACTTCGCGCCGGTAGACCACCTCGACCAGATGCTCGCGCGTCGGAAAGTGCCGGTAGAGCGTGCCGATGCCGACGCCGGCCTGGCGCGCGATCTCCTCCAGCGAGGCATCAACGCCATGTGCGGCAAAGGCCACTGCTGCGACCTCGACCAGCATGTCGCGGTTGCGCTGCGCATCGGCGCGCAGCGGTTTTGCCGCTGCGGCTTCGGCCTTGTCTCCAAACCTGGCGGGCGGCTGCGAAGCCAATTTTTTTCCAATTCGATCGGGGCTTGAACCGGGGCAGGGCAGGGGCCCGGCAGGCCCGTTAATATAGCCACGGCATCGAGTATGTCATATCCTTCGAGCCCACAAGTCTGCCGTCGGCTGCCTCCGACTGCCAATGCAGATCGGCAAAATGCCGTGGGATATGGCCGGGCACCGGCTAGAGCGGGATGCGTTCAAATTGAACGAGGCATCTCGCGCTATCTCTTTGTGTTAGCCGATGCCAAGTGAGGCCACTTGGGTGCAAATGCTCCCATCTGGAACTGTAGTACTAGGCAGAAAGGCCCAGCCTGAACTTGTCCGTATCTTTTATCCTGCCTTGCCTTGCGGCTAGGTGGTTTGTCAGCAGATTTTCTTCGATGGGCTGTGACATGAAAAACCCTTGAGCGCTGTGACAACGCTCGGCAATCAGGAAATCAAGCTGCGCTTCGTTTTCCACGCCCTCTGCCAGAACGGTCAAACCGAGCGAATTGGCCAGTGCTATAATGCCTCGAACAATGTTCTGTTTTTTCTTCGACGCTTCCAGACCGCTCAAGAACGATCGGTCGATCTTCAACCGATCCAGGTTGAAATCGGCAAGGTAGCCGAAACTTGAATAGCCGGATCCAAAATCGTCGAGTGCCAAGCCGACCCCGATATTTCGAATTTCCGTCAGCATGTTCAAGGCGTTTCGGCTGTTCTGGATAAATACCCCTTCCGTTATTTCCAGTTGCAGGCGCGAGGGCGGCAGGCCCGTTTGTCGCAGCACCAGAAGAAGGTGGGCGAAGTAGGCATCGTTCTGAAGGCTTTTGCCCGAAAGATTGACCGAGCAAACGAAATCATCGGCAGAAACAGGCATCCATCGAGCTGCCTGCAGGCAAGCCTTGCTCAGCACAACCTTGTCGACTTCTAGTATCAGGTCGCCTCGTTCGGCAATTGGAATGAATGACATCGGCAGACGAATCGCGCCCGAAGCGGGGTCGCGCCAACGCACAAGCGCCTCGGCGCCAATCATGCGGCCGGTTGCCAGCTCGAATTGCGGTTGCCAAACCAGGAAGAACTCGTCGCAGTTAAGCGCCCGCTTGATGCCAGCTTCTTCGCCAAGCTGCATGTCGAACTGATTGAGGATTGCAGGCGAAAACGTCACGAAGCCAGAGCGTCCTTCCGCTTTGGCCACATAAAGAGCGCTGTCTGCGTTGCGCAACAGGGTGGAAATATCCGAGCCATGCTCAGGAAAACATGCCATGCCGATACTGGCTCCCATGCGCACGTGGTGGCCTTCGAGTTCGGCAAACCGGTTCAATTGCTCCCGAAGCCGATCTCCGAGAGCATCCGCTGCCGCGTGCCGGTCTCCAATCGCCATGATGGCAAACTCGTCGCCGCCCAAACGGATGGCGACCACTTCGTCGGGCCGTTCGACCGATTGCAGGATTTCAGCGACGGCTTTCAGCAGCAGATCACCGATGTGATGACCGAACGTATCGTTCACGCTCTTGAAATGATCCAGGTCTATCAGGAAAAGGCGGAGTTGTTTGCCGGCCAGCCTTGCCCGGTCCAGCAC
>NZ_RZSW01000575.1:0-3828 GCF_003997375.1 Mesorhizobium sp. M5C.F.Ca.IN.020.29.1.1
CCGTGCGGGCACTGCCTTCTCCGCCCGCTCGAGGATCTCGTCTTCGATGGTGAGCTCGTAGCGGGTGAATTCACGGTTCTTGGCCGGCAACGGCGCGATCTCCATGACGCCGGCGGCTGGTTCGAAGACGATCATCGCCACCGTCGCCGAGAGATTGCCGCCTTCCTTCCTGATCTGCGGGCGACACACGCTGAACGGCGAAGCGAAGTTGTCGAACAGCGCTTCCTTCAGGTCGTCGATGGTTATGTCTCCATGCCGCGCCGACAGGTGCCGGCGCACGCGGTGGTCGCGATAGAGACTGTCCGGCACGTCGCGAAGTCCGGTTTCGCGCAGCTTAGACAACGCCACCGGGCTCTGCCAGTGATTGGCGTGGACGATCATGTCGTTGTCCGAATAGATGGTGAAGACCTCGTCCGGGGCGCATTCGAAATTGGCCGTGAACCCTTCGGCGGTGCTCAGGATCATGTTGTTGGAACCGGATTTCGGCGTCGTCGCCACCACCTTGATGGCATGGGCGAAATGCTGCGCTTCAAGAGCCCGGCGCCGGATGAAGGGAAGCGGAATTCCGATCCCGCGATAGTCGCGGTCCGATTCGAGATAGTTCGCGGTGATGCCGATACCGGCCGAGTTGAAGCCGCTGCGCGCCAGTCCGCCGGCTTCGGTGAAGGTGAGGAGGTCCGGCCCGTCCGTTCGCCGGATGCGCAACACCACCGAGGTCTCGGCGCATTCGGCCTTCCAGTCCCAGTTCTGGCCATGGATGAGCCTGCCGTTCCGGGTTGCCTCCGGCAGGATCGCCGCGCCCGTGCAGCCGTCGGGCTCGTCGTCGGAAATGCCTTTCTCGCGCCGGGCGAGCTGCAGGATTTCGGTACGCGCATTGACCAGGACGATCGAGGACAGGTCGACATTCGCGCCTGACGCAATTCCTTCCATTTCCTCGACGAGATCGGGCGCCCATTGCCGCAAGCGGGGCAGGAAGATGCCGGAGAACCGCCCGACATCGTCCGGCCTGAAGCCGAAACGGTCGAGCTGAGCGGCATAGAGCGCCACCGAAGCGCCGATGCGCCCGCGCGCCTGTTCGCCATAGGCCATGCCGCGCGCTCTCGGCGCTCCATCGATCTCGACAAGCGGAAACGGTGCGACTGTTGTCATCAAGCGGAAGCCTCAAACTGGTGTGAGTTCGGATACTAATGCATTTTGATTGAATGAAAAGCAGGAAAATTCGCTAGATTGCCAGTTCGAACTGCGTGGCGCATATCTATAATGCGAACGCTTGAGGAAGTGCCTATGAACGAAACGATGATCGACCGGCCGGCACGCAGCGAGGCGGCCAGTCCGCTGCAGATCGATCTGGCGCGGCGGATCCTGGAGCGGATCAGGGATTCAGGCTGGACGGTCGGAACCCGCGTCTCGGTGCCGGACCTTGCCCGCACGTTCGGCGTTTCGCGTTCCCCCGTCAGCGCGGCGCTGGAACTGCTGGTCGCCCAGGGCATCTTAAGTCCCTTCGAGACGAGGGGGCTGCAATTGGCGCGCGATGTCGCCGACCTCGACCCGGAGGATATCCTGCCCAGCTCTCCGCTCGAGGAGCTTTACCGCAGGATGATGCGGGAGCGCGCGCTTGGCCAACTGCCCCAGGAGGTGTCCGAGGCGGAATTGATGCCGCGCTATCAGGTGTCGCGCGGCGTCGTGCGCAAGCTCCTGCTCCGCTTTGCCGCCGAAGGGCTGGTGCAGCGCCTGCCGGGGCATGGCTGGCGTTTCGCCGACACACTTGTCGGCGAGGACGCCTACCGGGAAAGCTATGAATTCCGGATGGCCGTCGAATGCGCGGCGCTGCGGTCGCCCATGTTCAATGCGGGTCCTCAGCAGCTGGCGCCTGTCCGGCGCGCTCACGAGCGCATCCTGGCGATCGTGTCGACGGGCAAGACACTGATCGGCGGCGACGAATGGTTCCGGATCAATGCATCCTTTCACGAAGGGCTCGCGGCCTGCTCCGGCAACCGGTTCCTGGCCGATGCGGTGCGCCAGCAGAACAATCTGCGCCGGTTGCAGGAATCAGCGGGTTTCGAGGAATTGCCGGCGGAACGCATCGAGCAGTCCTGCCGGGAACATCTGGCCATTCTCGATGCCGTCGAAGCGGGCGAGATCGAATGGGCCGAGGCGCTGCTGCGCCAGCATCTACGGCAGGCATCCGAGTTCGCTTCGCCACAGCGCTCGATTTGATGCCTGCCGGCGACGGCATCGCGCATGCTGCCCACTCGGCCGCGCAATGCCCCGACATCCGGCACTGAGCGATCTGGAACGAGCGTCTCCCCGATTCGCTTGACGCCAATCCGCTCCGTCAAATGTCGGGATTGGATGCTTTAGGACCGATTTTCAGCGGCGCATCATTTTCATCCGGATTGGGGACGGGAGCTTCGTCGGGAAGTCTGTCCGGATCCGGCTCACGTACAGGCTTCGGTTCAGGAAATGGCGGTGGCGTGGGCGCCGGAGTGGGCGTTGGTTCGGGAGTGGGAAGAATGGCCATGGTGTGATTTCCTTCCGCTCGCTGCACTCTGCCTTGGCGGGTCGCCGACGTCCGCCGGATTTTTGAGGCCTACCCGTTTCGACCGGTTTCGCTCTAGGGGCCGATGCACGCAGAACGACCACGCTTGCCTATGGTTCCGATGGGAGCCTCCGATGACCCCGCAGGCATTGAGCGCTCATGACAGGACGGCGCCGTCAGAAAAGTGATCGAATGGTCCGCGCATAAGGGCCTTGTCGGCGTCGTGGAGCGCCATAATTTCCATTTCAGGGTGGGACGAACTCACCTGCTGAATAGGAGGCGGCCGTGAAGCACCAGACACTTGACCAACTGCATACCGTTGCCGACGTTCACGCTGAAGCAACAGACCTCGTAGCGACCCGAAGCCAGCGTCTCGAACGTTGGGCGAAACTGCTGGAGAAAAATCCCGATCGGCGTCTCGAAGCGCTGACGGGCACCGAATATAAGTCCCCTGAGATACGCGAAAAAATGCGTTACAACGACTCGCCTCTCACGGTTGCCTTCGAGGACCCAATCTTTCGTGCGCAAGGCTTGAGAGATGACACCTACGGTGAAGCTAGGCGCTTCTTCGAACTGACTGACTGGCAGTTGCACGAAATTGTCTGCCACTGCCATGTCGGCGCCACGATACGAGCGCGATGGGCTGCCTCTCGCGTCCGTGCGGCAATGTCCGAGAGGTTCGGTTTCTTCGCCTGGCTGCGAGGAACATTCATGCATTGACGCTAGGGCATTCACGCTGCCGGCATTCACACTAGGGCCGGCATGTTCGGGTGATAGAGGCGGCGAAGCGATTTTCACGCCTCGCATCAGTGGTCGTTGATGTGCGGATATGCCGTTCGGCGGCGATCCGCCATCGGCGAAGGTCGATACAATTGCGCCTCGATACGACAGGCATGGGCTGATTTCAGTCGGCAGGCGCCGTGTAGCGGCGATGGACCGCTTCCGCGATGGCGGCGCGGCTTCTATGCGGATCGAGACTCTCGTCATCCTCGATGACAGCCGCTTCCTCCGCAAGTCCCTGGTCCTTGACCTGATCGCGGAACCAGGCCGAATAGTCGCCCGCGCGCAAGTGATGCTCCCAAGTGCGGTCGTCGATCCCCTCGGCGATATGGAGGAACATCATGAGATTTTGGGCTTTCAGGTTGAGCTTGCCGTCCGCGCCGCGGAAATAGAAACTATTGTCGCCAAGATCACCCTCGGCATACTTGCGGATATGGCGCTTGCGTTCCTGCCGGGGACGCTCGATCGAGATCGGTCTTGCGGGATCGCATGTCGACCGGTTCCAATAC
>NZ_RZSW01000576.1:0-3827 GCF_003997375.1 Mesorhizobium sp. M5C.F.Ca.IN.020.29.1.1
GCCTGGCGATGACCTGCTCGACCGGCCCGCCCGGCGCGAACTGGATGACGGCGAAGGACACCGCCATGATGCCGAACAGGGTCGGGATCATCAGGAGGATGCGGCGCAGGATATAGGCGCCCATCAGATGTTGTCTTCCTTGAGGGAGACCATTGTCTCTGGAGATGCCGCCAAGGCAATCGCCTCGAACCAATTTTCGACACTGGCGCCGCCCCCCATTGTCCGGCCGGACATTTCTCCCCGTATAGTGACGGGGAGAAAGGGGCTGGCCGCAATCTCGGCGCTTTTATTGCCCCGCTTGTGATTGGCGAAACCCTCGATGGAAGCGCCCCTCTCCCCGTCGCTATACGGGGAGAGGATGCCGGCAGGCAGGTGAGGGGCGGCGCCAACGCCCCCAAGAAATTTAGGCTTTGCCAATCTTTGCCGCCTTGTCCTTGTCGAACCACCACAGCGCCTCGACCGGAAAGCCGAAATCAGGCTTCTGCTTGGGAAAGCCGAACATGTCCCAATAGGCTACTCGGTGATTCGCGAGATAATATGTTGGAATCCAGTCTAGCCGCGCGCGCAAGACCCGATCGAGTGCTTTGAGCGCCGTGACCAGTTCGATCCGGCTTTGCGCCTTGCCGGCTGCCTCGATCAGCGCATCGATGGCCTTGCTTTCCGTACCGGGATAGTTGCGCATTCCCGGCGTTTTCGCCATCCGGGAATCATAGAGTATCTCCAGGCCGTCGGCAGTCGGCGTCGCCCCGATCAACCACGCGAGCAGGGTGAAATCGAAGTCGAAATTGCTCTGCCGCTGTTCATACTGCGTCGAATCGACCTGCCGGATCGAAGCGTCGATGCCGATCGTTTTCATGTTCTCGGCCCACGGCGAGAAAAGCCGAACGATGCCATCGTCCTCGGCCAACATTTCCACCCGCAGCCGCTCGCCCTTTTCATTGACGACGAAATTGCCCGCCCGCTTCCAGCCGGCTTCGGCAAGCAGTCTCGAGGCCGCGCGCAGCAGCTTACGGTCGTGGCCCGAACCGTCGGAGACAGGCTGCATCACCGCTTCGCCAAAGGTTTCCGGCGGCAGCTCGGCTCGAAACGGCTCCAACAGGGCCAATTCCTCGGCCGAGGGCAGGCCCTCGGCCTTGTAATCCGACCGTTCGAAGTTCGATTGCGAGCGCTCGTAGGCGCCGTAGAACAAAACCCGCCTGGTCCATTCGAAATCGAAGCAATTGGCAATCGCTCGTCTGACGCGCACATCGCGGAATTGCGCACGGCGCTGGTTCAGCGCGACAGCCTGCATGGATGGCGTTTTCTCGCCGGGAAATTCGCGTTTGACGACCCTGCCGTCCTTCAGCGCCGGGAAGTCGTAACCGGTCGCCCATACCCGCGAGGTAAATTCCTCGCGAAAATGCGTGTCCCCCTTTTTCAAGGCTTCAAACGCTGCCTGGCGATTGATGTAAAAATCGATACGGATGCGGTCGAAATTATAGAGGCCGCGGTTCACGGCCAGATCCCTGCCCCAATAGTCGGCGACGCGTTCATATTCGACAGTCTGCCCGGCGGCCACGCGCCCTATTTTGTATGGGCCGGAACTGAGCGGCGGTTTCATCGTCGAGGCATCGAATTCGTTGACCGTATAGAAGGCCTTGGACACGATCGGCATTGCCACGATCGCGAGGATATTTTGCGCCGACTGTTTGCCGTTGAAGGTGAGGTCGACGGTAACCGGATCGACCGCGACCGCTTCCGTCATATGCCGCAACACCTGGGAGAGGTTCGGGTGGCCCTTGTCCTTGTAAACCTTCAATGCGAAGGCGACGTCCTCCGCCGTCAGTGGCGAGCCGTCGTGGAAGCGCGCTTGCGGTCGCAGGTTGAAGCGGAAGCCATTGCGGTCCGGCGATAAGGTGACGGACTCGGCAAGCCGGCCATAGACCGCATCCGGCTCATCGAGTGCGCTTGCCATCAGCGAATCGAAACAGAGTTCGGTGCGCGGCGGCGATTCCCCCCTCAACACCAGGGAATTCAGCGTGTTGAACGTCAGGAAGCTCTGATTGAAGGTGGAGTTCGGCGGTGCGAAATTCATCTGGCCGCCCTTGGGCGCGTCCGGATTGACATAGTCGAAATGCGTGAAATCGGGAGGATATTTGAGGTCGCCGAAGGCTGACAGGCCATGCAGCTTTACGCCGGTCGGGATGGCGGCGAATGCCCGGCCGGGCAGCAAAGCTGCCGCCGTGGCCGCGGCTCCGAGGGCCAGAAAGTCGCGGCGGGCCAGAGAGTTGCGGCAGGGGAGCGCCGCCATCAATTGCCACTCTTGTATTTTGCCGCCAGCGCCTTTTCCTTGTCCGGATCGATCCACCAGGAATTCTGGTCGACGCCGCTATAAGCCGGTTGCTTCTCCGGGATGCCGAATTTGTTCCAGTAGGCGATACGAATTTTTCCCAAGTGCCACTGTGGGATCATGTAGTAGTTCCAGAGCAGCACCCGGTCTAGTGCGCGGGTGGCCGCTATGAGATCGTCCCGATCGGTGGCAAAGATCACTCGGTCGATGAGGGCGTCGACGATCGGGTTCTTGATCCCTGCCAAATTGCGTGACCCGGATGTATCGGCTGCAGTGGAGCTGAAGAAATCCCGCTGTTCGTTACCCGGCGAATTGGATTGCTGGAAGCCGGCAACCGCCAGCATATCGAAATCGAAGGCGCGGGTCCGGTTCGTGTACTGGCTGTCGTCAACTATGCGCAGCGTGGCATCGATGCCGAGACGTCTGAGATTGTCAATCAAGGGCCCGGCGACGCGTTCGTCTACGGGGTCGTTGCCGAGAAATTCGATCCTGAACGGTTCGCCGGTCTTTTCGTTGACGAGCTTGCCGCCGCGATTGACCCAACCCGCTTGCTTGAAGAGGTCATAGGCCTTCCGAAGATTTTCACGCCCCGACTGCGGCGTGGTGTAGACCGGCAGCTTAAACTCCTGGGTGAACAATTCGGGCGGCAGCTTGTCGCGATATTGCTGCAGGATTTCCAGCTCCTTGCCCTGCGGCAGACCGCTTGAGGCTAAATCGCCACCTTCGAAATAACTGTCCGTGCGCGTATAGGCGCCGAAGAAGATGGTGCGGTTCATGCTCTCGAAATCATAGGCGTAGGTCAGAGCCTGGCGCACGCGCACGTCCTGAAAGAGCGGCCGGCGCGTGTTCATCACGTAGGCCTGCATGGGTTCCGGCGAGGTTGTGGGATATTCCGCTTTTATGACGTACCCCGCTTTGATGGCGGGAAAGGTGTACTCGACTGCCCATCTCTGGGCCCGTGACTCAACGCGAAAATCCTCAAAGCCGCCCTTGGTGAAGGCCTGCCAAGAGGCATTGTCGTCGAGAAAGTAGCTGAAACGCTGCCTGTCGAAATTCTCTCGCCCGATCTTCACCGGCAGCTTGCCACCCCAGTAGTCCGGCACGCGCTGCCAGACGATCTCAGTGCCAGGCTTGAAGGTGGCGATCTTGTAGGCGGCCGAGCCGAGCGGCGGCTCCTGCGTCGGCCTGGTGATATCGCGCTTCTTGCCGTTGGCGTCGGTGCCTTCCCACCAGTGCTTCGGCAGCACCACCAGATCGCCGAGGATCTTCGGCAGCTCCCGATTGCCCTTCTGGTCGAAATGGAACTCGACCTCGCGGTCCGAGATCGCGACGGCATCGGTTACGTTCTCGAAATAGCGGCTGTACATCGGGCTGTTGGCCTTCAGCACCTGAAACGACCAGATCACGTCGTCGGTGGTGATCGGCTTGCCGTCGTGCCACTTGGCCCGCGGATCGAGACGGTAGGTCGCCGAGGAATAGTCGTCCGGATGTTTGTAGG
>NZ_RZSW01000577.1:0-3826 GCF_003997375.1 Mesorhizobium sp. M5C.F.Ca.IN.020.29.1.1
GGCCAGCACCATGCGGGTGAGCTGAACGAAATGGACCGCCTTGCCGATTGCATCATCAGGCCTCGGCAGCCGCGGCAGCCAGCCTTAGCCTAATCAAAAAGGGGCGACGCAAGCGCCGCCCCGGAATCCTTGGGAGGATTGTTCTGGTCTGCGGTTCAGGCCGCCTTGACTTCCTCGGCCACCGCGTCAGCCTGACGCGCCGCCTTCAGCACTTTGGCCCACCATGCAACGTCGTTGACCAGCGCGGTCGCCGCCTGGTTCAGGTGCTCAAGCTCGTCGAGCTTCTTTTCACCTTGCCTGACGGCGAGGAAATCGGCCCAGGCAATATGGACGGCGGACTTGACCGGCGCCATCTGGAGCTCAACCGCATGCAGCCTCAGCTGCTCGACGGCCCGCGCGCCGCCGACGCTGCCATAGCCGACGAAGCCGGCCGGCTTCTTATTCCATTCATTGGCGGCGTAGTCGATCGCGTTCTTCAGCACGGCGGTCGGGCCATGGTTGTATTCGGCGGCGGTGAAGATGAAGCCATCGAACTCGGCGACCTTCTTCTGCCAGCGCTTTGCCACTTCATTCTGCGACGGCGCCCAGGCGGACGATGCGACCTCGTCAAAAAACGGCAGCGGGAAGTCGCGCAGGTCGACCACCTCCACGTCGATGTCGGCATGCGACTTGGCGATCTTGGCGATCCACTGGGTCGGAACGTCGGCAAATCGTGCGGCGCGGGTCGAACCGACGACAATGGCGATTTTGGGTTTGGACATAGAGGGCTCTCCTTCAGGCAAATTTCTGGTATCGTTTAGATACCTGAGCTATATGAGTGACTGCACTCACGAGGCGCAAGGAGGCACCTTTTTGTTACCAAGGCACCTGCACCGCACTGAGGACTGCCGCGCCATCTCGGAAATCCTGCAGCGCGTCGGCGACAAATGGACCGTACTCGTCGTCGGTAAGCTCGGTGACGGGCCGCTGCGCTTCAACGAATTGCGCAGCGCCGTCGGCGGCATTTCGCAGAAGATGCTGACCACCACATTGCGCGGGCTTGAGCGCGACGGCTTCGTCACCCGCACCGTGTTTCCGACCATTCCGCCGCGCGTCGACTATGAGCTGACCGATCTTGGCTACGAGCTTCTTGTGCCGGTCGGTGCGCTCGGCGAATGGGCGCGCAAGAACACCGAGCGGGTCAAGGCGGCGCGGGCGAGGTTCGATGGGATTCACGCCTGAAACTCTTGCGCTGCAAGGGTTTGTGCGCGGCGTGTAGCTTATACGATTTCTACGGCTGCATCGGCAGTCCGGCCCGCAGTGGGCTTTCGGTCCGTTTCGATTTCGTCCCCGATTGACCACCTTGCTTCGATGGCGCAGGCCGCCCCTTTGCCGCAATTGCTCACGCTCATCGCGCCGGTGTGGCACGTCGTTGCAACGCAGATTTCGCACCTGCTCGCTTGCCGATTGAGGGTGTAGTTTCCGAGGCGCAACTGGCTTCGGCCTCGTCGTGTTTGACTTCGGAATAGGCGGTTGCGGCCAGCAGACAGAACAAGGCCGCAAGCGCGCCCACAATGCGTCGTTCAGCAATCGTTGACGCATTGTCTTGTCGCCATGTCCTGCCGGACATGGTCACGAAAATGTGCGAACGCGAATATGAAAAGCATCACACAGCATCGCTGCTCCCATCTCCTTGCGAGAGGCTGGAAGCGGCGTTGCCGTTCGACTTTAAGCCGACGACATCCAGCCGGTCAGCTTTCGGCAGGAACGGCCTTCGGCTTGCCTTCGCCGTCCAGCGCCACCATGACGAAATCGGCATGGGTGACCTTCTCCATCAGGTCGGAGAGGTAGCGCTGCGCCCAGGCCTCGACCTTGAGAGCCATCGAGGTGCGGCCGACGCGCTCGACATTAGTATAGATGCACAGCGTGTCGCCGATCTTCATCGGCTTGGCGAACGACATTTCCTTCACCGCTGCCGTCACCACTCGGCCCTTGGCGCGCTCGGCGGCGCGGATGCCGCAGGCCAGATCCATCTGCGCCATCACCCAGCCGCCGAAGATGTCGCCCGCCGCATTGGCGTCCGAGGGCATGGCAAGCGTCCTGAGCGTCAGATCGCCCATCGGCCGTCCATCCGCATAATGCACCATGCGCCAAATCCCTTCGAGATCGATCGTCCCGATCCCGTATCGGGATGGCGATGATGCGTCAACGCGCCACCAGCCGGCAATGTCGCAGTTTGAAATTCGGCTATGAGCTCAATTGAGCCGTTCCGTTGCCGACGACCGGGTAGCGGGTGAAGCCGAGTGCGGGAGGTCTCGGCGCTTGTGGCGTCGCCATGCACGTTTCTCGCGTCGCCGCGCGCCATGATGATTTCCGTGATTGTTCAAGTGGTGAACACTGGTTGTCGGGAAGCACCAACGGTGGTTACCTTGATGACAACGTGGGAGGAACAGCCTGATGCCCGGCAAGCGGGCGAAATGCAGAGATTGGAGGAGACGATGCCAGGCGTGGAGCCGCGATTAGGGAACTGCTGGAGAGTCGATCGGCTGCCATGGGCGCCAAAGACATCGAGTGGCTTATGTCCCTTTACTCCAACGACATAGTCTATTTCGACCTCGTACCGCCGCTTCGGTATGTGGGATCCAACGCCCTTCGCGAGCGGTTCCTGGATTGGTTTCCCCGCTGGTCTGGTCCGATTGGCCAGGAGCTTGGCCAACTGGATGTTGCGGCCGGCGATGCGGTTGCCGCCGCCTGGATGCTTATCCGAGCGCGTGGCATCCTGAAAACCGGCGCGAAAGTCGACTACTGGGTGCGCGTGAGCAATGCATTTTGTCGAGCTGGAGACAGATGGACGATCACGCACGAGCACGTTTCCCTCCCCGTCGACATGCGGAGCAGGACAGCAGTCTTGGACTTGACCCCATAGCGTCGCCGGAACGACGTTGGACCGGGGATTTTGATGTCGTTCTTCACGCCTAAAGCAACAGGACTTGAGGGCCTTTCCACCCGTGCGCCCCCTGATCCGAAGGGAATGCATGCTTTTCCGCGATCGGCCGACCATCCGCGTAGTGCACCATGCGCCAAATCCCCTCGATATTGATCTTCTCCCGATCCCGTATCGTCGTGGCGCTGATGCGTCACCGCGCCAGCAGGTACTAGACTGAGCAGAGTGAGTTGAGGAAGGCTGACATGAAACTTACCTCTCGCCGTCTGACGCCCGATCTATGGTCCGCGCTCGAGGACCTGTTCGATGAGAGCGCCGTCTGCAGTCGATGTTGGTGTATGTACGGGCGTATCGGCAGTTCTTATCGAAAGCGACCAGGTGAGGAAAACAAGGCCGCGTTCCGGCAAGCCGTCGAGCTTGGTCCGCCTCCAGGCGTGCTTGCTCTCGACGGCAATACTGCTGTCGGATGGTGCCAGGTGACACCGCGAGATGCCGTGCCCTGGCTCGATCGGCTGTGGCAGCTCAGGCGAGTGGATGATGCGCCGGTCTGGTCCTTGTCCTGCCTCTACGTGCGAAAAAGATACCGCCGGCAGGGCGTCACGTCCCACCTGATCGCAGCGGCGCTGCAAGCTGCAAGGCGCGCAAATGCCCCTGCGCTTGAGGCCTATCCTTTTGATGCCGATGTATCGCCGAGTGCTTCCGGCAGTGGATACGCCGCCACCTTCGCTCGCGCCGGGTTCAGGGTCGTCGCTCGCAGGGTGCCAGCCCGCCCGATCATGCGTTATGATTTCAAGCAAAATGCTGATGATGGCGTATGATGCTCCCACGAGGCGAAGGCCGCTTCGGGCAAGACACCGAATGCAAACGAAGTACCGGTCGCTTTTTTCACAGAGGGTGCCGGAA
>NZ_RZSW01000578.1:0-3802 GCF_003997375.1 Mesorhizobium sp. M5C.F.Ca.IN.020.29.1.1
CGACAAGGCTATGCACCATTTGTTCGCCGAGGTCATCGACAATTCGATGGACGAGGCGGTCGCCGGCCACGCGACCTTCATCGATGTCGAGCTCTCGGCCGATGGATATCTGGCGGTGACCGACAATGGCCGTGGTATCCCGGTCGATCCGCATCCGAAATTCAAGAAGCCGGCGCTCGAAGTCATCATGACGACGCTGCATTCGGGCGGCAAGTTCGACAGCAAGGTCTACGAAACCTCGGGCGGCCTGCACGGCGTCGGCGTCTCCGTCGTCAACGCACTGTCGGACCATCTCGAGGTCGAGGTCGCGCGCGGGCGCCAGCTCTATCGCCAGCGTTTTTCGCGCGGTGTTCCGGTGACCGGCCTGGAGCAACTCGGCGAGGTGCATAACCGGCGCGGCACCAGGATACGCTTCCATCCCGACGAGCAGATCTTCGGCAAGGGTGCGGCATTCGAGCCGGCGCGGCTCTACCGCATGACGCGCTCGAAGGCCTATCTGTTCGGCGGCGTCGAGATCCGCTGGACCTGCGATCCGTCGCTGATCAAGGAGAAGGACACGACGCCGGCTAAGGCCGAGTTCCATTTTCCCGGTGGCCTCAAGGACTATCTGAAAGCCTCGCTCGGCGACGAATTCCAGGTCACCCGCGAAATTTTTGCCGGCAAAAGCGACAGGCAAGGCGGCCACGGTTCGCTCGAATGGGCGGTGACCTGGTTCGGCGGCGACGGGTTCCTCAATTCCTACTGCAACACCATTCCGACCGGCGAAGGCGGCACGCACGAGGCCGGCTTCCGCAACGTCCTGACGCGCGGCTTGCGTGCCTATGCCGATCTGGTCGGCAACAAGCGTGCTTCGATCGTCACGTCGGAGGACGTCATGATCTCAGCGGCAGGCATGCTGTCGGTGTTCATCCGCGAGCCGGAATTCGTCGGTCAGACCAAGGACAGGCTGGCCACGATCGAAGCCATCAGGATCGTCGAGACCGCCATCCGCGACCCCTTCGATCACTGGCTAGCCGATAATCCGCAGGAAGCTTCGAAGCTGCTCGAATGGGTGATCGCGCGTGCCGACGAGCGGGTGCGCCGGCGCCAGGAAAAGGAAGTCTCGCGCAAGAGCGCGGTGCGCAAGCTGCGGCTGCCCGGCAAGCTCGCCGACTGCACGCAGAATGCCGCGGCCGGCGCAGAACTCTTCATTGTCGAGGGCGATTCGGCCGGCGGCTCGGCGAAACAGGCGCGCGACCGCGCCAGCCAGGCGGTGCTGCCGCTGCGCGGCAAAATCCTCAACGTCGCCAGCGCCGGCAACGACAAACTTGCCGGCAACCAACAGATTTCCGACCTGATCCAGGCGCTTGGCTGTGGCACACGCTCGAAGTACCGCGACCAGGATCTGCGCTACGACCGGGTCATCATCATGACAGATGCCGACGTCGACGGCGCCCATATCGCTTCGTTGCTGATCACCTTCTTCTATCAGGAGATGCCGAGCCTGGTCCGCGGCGGCCATCTCTATCTGGCGGTGCCACCGCTCTACTCGATCCGGCAAGGCGGCAAGGTCGCCTATGCCCGCGACGATGCGCACAAGGACGAACTTCTGCACACCGAGTTCACCGGGCGCGGCAAGGTCGAAATCGGCCGCTTCAAGGGGTTGGGCGAAATGATGGCCGCCCAGCTCAAGGAAACCACCATGGACCCGAGAAAGCGCACGCTGCTCAGGGTCGATGTTATCGAGGCCGAGGCGGCGACCAAGGATGCGGTCGACGCGCTGATGGGCACCAAGCCGGAAGCCCGCTTCCGCTTCATCCAGGAACGTGCGGAATTCGCCGAGACCGAAGTGCTGGATATCTGAGCGTCTTCTGCTCGGCGACCGCAAACGGCGATCGTTGCTGCAGATCGCGGCCTTGCTGCGCATGATCGCCGCGATCAAGGATTTCCCGGATTTCTTCGCGAAGGAAGGGTAATCCGATGAATGTGACAAGCACTAGAAACGCGATTGAAGCAAGCCGGTGCCGCTTTGCATGTCAAGCAGCGCTGAAAGCGCCGAAATAGTTGCGTCTGCTGCTTTGAAATCCGGCGACTTCTGCAATTTTGTGTCCTATTTGCAACAACAAAGAGGAACCGTTGTCCAACCGACTCGAAGAGAGACCGCGCATATGGACCAAAGCCTGCAGTCTAAGGTAGTAGTTTGCTATTATTAGGGGGCAAATTATGCGCAAGATTCTTCTCGCATCCATTCTCGTTATTGGCTCATCCGAGGTTGCAATCTCGGCCGACGCTGTGATTGATACACTACCCGTTGAGTCGGCCTACAACTGGAGCGGCGCCTATTTGGGCGGATTTATCGGCTACGGTTTTGGTGACACCGAACATCTCAATCCGCCCGGTGAGACGGGAAATCTGGACATCGACGGGGTCATCGGCGGTGTCGCCGTGGGCTACAACTACCAGGTGGACCATTACGTTCTTGGCGTCGAGGCAGACATTGCCTGGTCGGGCATAGACGGTTCCCACGGGCCAGCTTTGTTCAACACCTTCAATTGCGGGTCGGGCCCGTGCGAGACTGAAGTCAACTGGCTTGCCACAATCCGCGGCAGGGCGGGCTATGCTTTCGACAATATCCTGCCATACGTAACTGGTGGTGTGGCGATCGGAGGCGTGGATGCACGCATCCAAAATGCCCCCACGTTGCAGGACGGCGAGGAGACTCAGATCGGCTGGACGGTGGGCGCAGGTATTGAATACGGCATCACGCAGCAATGGACCGCCAAGGTCGAATACCTCTACACTGATCTCGGAGATTGGCGGTACGACAGCGACGGCTCGGACTTCAGCGCCACGGCAAAGTTCTCAACCGTGAAGTTCGGCGTCAATTACCGATTCTGACTATCGGCCTGTCCTGATTTCTCGCTCGGGTGTTGTAGAACGCCCGAGCTTCTGGTGTTGCGCAAACCACAGACAGTCCGTTTGAGTGTCAGGCCGCAGCGATCGCCAGCGCATGGCCACGCGCGTTTTCGCGAAGCGCATCGAGATGGATCGATTTGACCAATCCGGCGAGATCGCCTTCGGCGGACTGCCCGCCCAATTCCTTCAGCATTAGCCAGCTCACTTCCTGGACGCCGGCGAGGCGCTTGCCATTGGCAACCTCGCGCCAGATCTTTAGCGCGCGCAGGATGATCGCGTGCGTGGCCGCGGCAAGGCCGGCGCTGCGGAACAGCGCCTGCAGCGCCACGTCATGCCCGCCGGCCAGCAGCGCCCTCACCCGTTGTTCGGATTGCTGGCTGAGCGCGACCAGCGCCGAGCCGAAGAAGTCGACCTTGCCATGCGCGATGGTACGAATGATGAAGCTTGCTGTCAGGTCGCCGCGCAGGCGCAGATGCTCGATGAGCGCCGCATGTTCTTCCTGGCGCGTGCCTTCGATCAGCGTCATGGAAGCTTTGACGCAGGCGTCGCGCATGACGCGCTCGGTTCTGGCACGGCCCATCAGCGCCACCACCAGCGGCGAGCCTTTAAGCGTTTCACCAAGTTTTATCAGCAGCATATGCCGGCAGTCGGCGGGCAGACGCGCGTCTGCTATCAGCGCTTCGCGCACCGAAGGCAGATGGCCATGACGTTCGGCGATACGGCGGAAGCTGAGCGAAGCGATGTCGGCGCCGCTGTTGGCGAGAAGCGTGGCGCAGGCTTCCGGCTCGCCGATTTCGGCGATCGCCGCGGCAACCGCCATGGAGACGCGCGCACGATCGGCGATCAGTTTCTGCGTCGCCTTTTGGCCACCCGCAACGCGGTCGATCAGATCGGCATCGGTGAGCAG
>NZ_RZSW01000579.1:0-3787 GCF_003997375.1 Mesorhizobium sp. M5C.F.Ca.IN.020.29.1.1
GTGACATGGCAGTCGCAAACCTTGGAAATTGGCCCCCAACACCTCTGCCTTCGTCATCCTGGGGCGGAGCAAGGAGCGAAGCGACGCGGCGCAGACCCAGGATCCATGCCGTGACATCAGAGCGCCGCAGCGATGCTGAATTCTGGTTGGCAGCACTTTTTGGCTGATGTGACGGCATGGATCCCAGGGTCTTCGCTCCGCTACGTGTTCGCTGCGCCTGGGATGACCAAGGCGCGAGGGCTTGTTGCCGGGCGGACAAAGCGTTGAGCCGTCAATGACACACGTCTTCACCATCGCCATCGACGGACCCGCCGGCGCCGGCAAAGGCACGCTGGCGCGAAGGCTGGCCGACCACTACCGGCTGAACCTGCTCGACACCGGCCTCACCTATCGCGCTGTGGCCCATGCGCTGCTTCGGCTCGGTCTGCCGCTCGACAATGTGTCGGCCGCCGAAACCGCTGCCCGCCAGGTCGACCTGGCCAAGCTCGACCGGTCGGTGCTGTCGGCGCATGCGGTCGGCGAGGCGGCTTCGAAAGTGGCGGTGTTCCCTTCGGTGCGGCGCGTACTGGTCGAAAAGCAGCGCGAATTCGCCAAGGCGCCGCCGGGCGCCGTCCTCGACGGCCGCGACATCGGCACCGTCGTCTGTCCCGACGCCGACATCAAGCTCTATGTGACGGCCAGCGCCGAAGTGCGGGCAGAGCGGCGGCTGGCCGAGATCGAGAGCATCGGCGGCACCGCCAATTTCAACGAAATCCTCGCCGATATCCTGCGCCGCGACGAGCGCGACATGGGTCGCGCCGACTCGCCGCTGAAGCCTGCCGCCGACGCGCACTTGCTCGACACCTCGGAAATGGCTATAGAAGCCGCGTTCCTGGCGGCTAGGGCGATCATCGACGACGTTCTGGCCAAGAGAAACAAAGCCTGAGCTGGGTTTTGCTCCCGCTGCCGATTGTCGGCGGCGAAAAGAAACCTATATCGGGTGCACGAACCAGCCTGCCAGCATTTTTCATGCGCCGGAATTGCCGCTTAGGCGGCCAAGGGCTTTTCTGAAGCCCGGAACGCCGGCAGGCCAACGCAACGCTAACCCACGGCGCCCGTCCCGCTTGAGATGCGGGGCATTCCAGGAGAAACTATGTCAGTTGCAAACCCTACTCGCGATGATTTCGCGAGCCTGCTCGAAGAATCATTTTCCGCCGGCCATTCCGGCGAAGGCCAAGTCGTCAAGGGCACGATCACCGCGATCGAAAAGGACATGGCCATCATCGATGTCGGCCTCAAGGTCGAAGGCCGCGTGCCGCTGAAGGAATTCGGCGTCAAGGGCAAGGACTCGACGCTCAAGGTCGGGGACTCGGTCGAGGTCTATGTCGAGCGCATCGAGAACGCGCTTGGCGAAGCGATGCTTTCCCGTGAAAAGGCCCGCCGCGAAGAGAGCTGGGTCCGTCTCGAAGAGAAGTTCACCAAGGGTGAGCGCGTCGAAGGCGTGATCTTCAACCAGGTCAAGGGCGGCTTCACCGTCGATCTCGACGGCGCCGTGGCCTTCCTGCCGCGCAGCCAGGTCGACATCCGCCCGATTCGCGACGTCTCGCCGCTGATGCACAATCCGCAGCCTTTCGAGATCCTCAAGATGGATCGCCGCCGCGGCAACATCGTGGTGTCGCGCCGTACCGTGCTCGAGGAAAGCCGCGCCGAACAGCGTTCGGAAATCGTGCAGAACCTCGAAGAAGGCCAGGTGGTCGAAGGCGTCGTCAAGAACATCACCGATTATGGTGCGTTCGTCGACCTCGGCGGCATCGACGGCCTGCTGCATGTCACCGACATGGCATGGCGCCGCGTCAACCATCCGACCGAAATCCTCAACATCGGCCAGACGGTCAAGGTGCAGATCATCCGCATCAACCAGGAAACCCACCGCATCTCGCTCGGCATGAAGCAGCTCGAGAGCGATCCGTGGTCCGAGATCGGAACGAAATTCCCGATAGGCAAGAAGATCAAGGGCACCGTCACCAACATCACCGACTACGGCGCATTCGTCGAGCTGGAGCCGGGCATCGAGGGCCTCATCCACGTTTCGGAAATGTCGTGGACGAAGAAGAACGTCCATCCCGGCAAGATCCTGTCGACGACGCAGGAAGTCGATGTGGTGGTGCTCGAGGTCGATCCGGCCAAGCGCCGCATTTCACTCGGTCTCAAGCAGACGCTCGAGAACCCGTGGCAGGCTTTCGCCAGCAGCCATCCGGTCGGCAGCCAGGTCGAGGGCGAGGTCAAGAACAAGACCGAATTCGGCCTGTTCATCGGCCTCGAAGGCGATGTCGACGGCATGGTCCATCTTTCCGACCTCGACTGGACCCGTCCGGGCGAGCAGGTGATCGAGGAGTACAATCGCGGCGACATGGTCAAGGCGCAGGTGCTCGACGTCGACATCGACAAGGAGCGCATCTCGCTCGGCATCAAGCAGCTGGCCAAGGACACGGCCGGCGAGGCGGCGACTTCAGGCGAACTGCGCAAGAACGCGGTCGTCACCTGCGAGGTCACCGGCGTCAAGGATGGCGGTCTGGAAGTGCGGCTCGTCGAGAGCGGCATCGAGACCTTCATCAAGCGCTCCGACCTCAGCCGCGACCGCGACGAGCAGCGCCCAGAGCGCTTCACGGTCGGCCAGAAGGTCGACGCCCGCGTCATCGCCTTCGACAAGAAGACCCGCAAGCTGCAGGTCTCGATCAAGGCGCTGGAA
This sequence comes from Mesorhizobium sp. M5C.F.Ca.IN.020.29.1.1, assembly GCF_003997375.1. NCBI lineage: Bacteria > Pseudomonadati > Pseudomonadota > Alphaproteobacteria > Hyphomicrobiales > Phyllobacteriaceae > Mesorhizobium > Mesorhizobium sp. M5C.F.Ca.IN.020.29.1.1. Next base: position 2,729 of record NZ_RZSW01000579.1, read on the forward strand.
ATCGCCGAGGAGAAGGAAGCGGTCGCCCAGTACGGCTCGACCGATTCCGGCGCTTCGCTGGGCGACATCCTGGGTGCCGCGCTGAAGAAGCAGGGCAGCTAAAGATTGGTTGCTGCCGCTTTCGGTGCGGCTGTGACGAAAAACCCCGCCGGAGCGATCCGGCGGGGTTTTCTTTGGTCGACGACCTGTTGTGTCAGGCCCTGCCGTAAAGCGGCACCAGCGTGCCGCTCATCGCCAGATTGGCCGGCGAAGCGAGATAGGCAATGGCCTCAGCGGCCGCTTCGAGGCTGACCCATTTGCTGAAATCGGCGGCCGGCATGTCTGCCCTGGTGGCCGGCGTGTCGAGCGTCGAGGGCGCGACCGCGTTGACCAGGATTCCCTTGCCCTTGAGTTCTTCCGCCATCGCCACCGTCATTGCCGCGACCGCCGCCTTGCTGGCGCCGTAGGCGACCATGCCGGAACCGCGCCGAAGGTCGAGCCCGGCGCGCGCCGTGACATTGACGATGCGCCCCGACACTGAAGATTCCAGCATCGAGCGGATCGCCGCGCGGCAGCACAGGAAGGTGGTGCGGGCGTTGGTATCCATCATTTCGGCAAAGGACGCGGGCTCGATCTTCTCGACCGGCGCAGCGGTGAAACCTCCGGCCAGATGGATGGATGCCCACAAATCGGTAACGCTGGCATAGAACGCATCGACCTTAGCGGGATCGGCGAGATCGACATTGTGCGCCAACCTGACGCGCTCATGTGCCGGGAAGGGAAAATGCGCGGGCGCGGCAGCATGGGCATTGGGCACATGGCAGACCGCACCCTGCTCCAGCAGTTTGCCGACAACCGCGCCACCGAGCGCTCCTGTGCCGCCGGTCACCACAACATGCCTGCCGTCCAGTGTGTCCGTCATCTTCGACCGCTCCAGTCACTCATATGCCGCGCCGCCGTCGAAGGTCGCGCCTTTCGCGCGATCACTCAACCGAAATCTCGATGACACAGTGTCGTTTACGCGCCTCAAGCCGGCGGCCATCCGACGAGGATCGCATCCCCAAGCAGACGCTGCCACAG
>NZ_RZSW01000057.1:0-18350 GCF_003997375.1 Mesorhizobium sp. M5C.F.Ca.IN.020.29.1.1
CAATACGGCCTGGCAAAACTGATCGGCAAGATCGGCGTGCTACGCGGCGATGTCGGGGAGATCACCGTTGCCGAAAGGCCGCTCGCGCTGCGCGCCGCACTTGTCGGCGAGGCGCTGCGGCCGGCCGAGACCACCGAGCTGTGGGCCGAGACGCGCGCCCGCTTTACGGCCGGCGATATCACCGAGGCCTTCGCCGACGTGACGCTACTCGAAGCCGCCGGCGAGCGCGACGAAGCGGTGGCTATCGCCGTCTCGCTCAAACGCGCCGTCGAACAGCCCGGGCAGCGCGCCGCACTCGTCACCGGCGACCGCGCTTTGGCGCGGCGTGTCTCAGTCGAGCTTTTGCGGTTTGGTGTCGTCGCCAACGATTCGGGCGGCACCCCGCTCATCAACACGCCAGCCGCCGGCCTGCTCAGGCACCCGCTGCTTGGCGTCGGCCTGAAACGCACAAGCGTCCGTCACGCGGCGGAGATCGTCGAACTGGTGGCGCTGCGCGGCGGCACCGGCCGCCCCGACGTCGCCTCGCTGCCGGTGCTATTCGAGGCCCGCCTCACCGGCCTGGGCAGCACCCGGCCGCCCTTCTGGTTTTCCCGCCTGACTGTGCGAAACATCGAGCGCGCCCGCGAATTGCTCGTTCGCCTTGCCGATGCTCTGGCGCCGCTAACCGCCTTTCGCAGTCAAGCCGAAGCTGATCTTGCCGAATTGACCCGGGCCAGCGTCGTCGCGCTCGAAAGTCTTGGCCGCACCGCGGATGGCAGCCTAAGCGAGCTCTATGCCGGGGATGCCGGCGAAAAGCTCGCCGAGCTCTTGCGCGGGCTGATCGCCGCCTCGGCGTCGCTCTCCTTCGCGGCGGACGAATGGCCCGACGTGATGGAGGCGCTGATCGCGCCAGAAACCGTCAAGCCGGCTCAAGGGACCGACAGGAACATCGCCATCTGGGGTGCGCTGGAAGGCCGGTTGCAGAGCGTCGACACGCTGGTCGTCGGCGGGCTTAACGAAGGCGTATGGCCGCGCAAGCCGGAGGGCGACCGCTTCATGTCGCGACTGATGAAGACCGGCATCGATCTCGAACCGCCCGAACGGCGCATCGGCCTGGCTGCCCATGACTTCCAGATGGCGATGGGAGCGAAGAAAGTGGTGTTGGCGCGCTCCGCCCGCTCCGGCGACGCGCCGGCGGTGCCATCGCGCTGGCTGCAGCGCCTCCTGACGTTCATAGGTAAGGACCACGCGGCGGTGCTTCGTCGGCGTGGTGATGAATTTCTGTCCTGGGCCCGTGCGCTCGATGCCGGCAAAAGGAGAGATTTCGCGCCGCGACCGCAGCCGAAGCCGCCGCAGGCCGTGCGGCCGCAACATTTCTCGGTCACCGAGATCGAGACGCTGCGGCGCGACCCTTACGCGATCTATGCCAGGAGGATCCTCGGCCTGATGCCGCTCGATCCGGTCATCCGCGACCCGGGCGCCGCCGAGCGTGGCACGCTGTTTCACGCCATCCTGCATCTCTTTTCGCGGACAGTGGCCGACCCGCTTGTGCCGGAGGCGCTGGCCGGTCTTATCGCCGCCGGCCGCGCATGCTTTGCCGAGGCGGCCCTTCCTCCCGATGTCGAGGCGGTGTGGTGGCCGCGCTTCGAAAAGCTCGCCGCCGGCATCATCGAATGGGAACGCGGCCGCGCCTTCGCCGTGACAATGCGACATGCCGAAGAGCGCGCCGAGAAAACCGGCGTCGGCCAGTCGGGCGTGACGCTGTCCGGCTACGCCGATCGTGTCGATCTCCTGGCCGGCGGCATGGCCGACATCCTAGACTACAAGACCGGCTCCTCGCCATCCAAGGCGCAGGCCCATACGCTGCTTTCGCCGCAATTGGCGCTCGAAGGCGCGCTGCTCAGGCGCGGCGCCTTCAAGGGACTCGGTGCGCGCGAGCCGTCGCAGCTAGCCTTCATCAGGCTGAAACCGAACGGCGAGGTGTTCGAGGAATCCATCCTCGAATACAACCGCAAGCCGCGAACCGCCGCCGATCTCGCCGAGGAGGCCTGGGCACGGCTCGAAAAACTGCTGATCCACTATGCCGACCCGACGACAGGCTATCTGTCGCGCGCGCTGCCGTTCCGCGAGGGCGAGACCGATGGCGACTACGATCATCTCGCCCGCGTGCTCGAATGGTGTGCCGGCGGCGACGCCGACGACGAGGGAGGGGAGGCATGAAGAAGGCCTATCCAATCCCGACCGATACCGCCGCCAGCCAGGCCAGCGCCTCCGACCCGCAAAATTCCGCCTGGGTTTCGGCCAATGCCGGATCCGGCAAGACCCATGTGCTGGCCCAGCGCGTCATCCGGCTCTTGCTGCGCGGCACCGATCCGTCGAAGATCCTGTGCCTGACCTACACCCGCGCCGCAGCCGCCAATATGTCGAACCGGGTGTTTTCGACGCTGTCGGAATGGACGGCACTTGGCGACGTCGAACTGGCGGCAAGGGTTGAAGCTCTGGACGGTCGCCAGGCCGATCGCGAAACCATGCGCCGCGCGCGCCGGCTGTTCGCCGAGGCGCTCGAGACGCCGGGCGGGCTGAAGATCCAGACCATCCACGCCTTCTGCGAATCGGTGCTGCACCAGTTTCCGCTGGAGGCCAACATACCGGCCCATTTCGAAATGCTTGATCCGCAGATGGAGGCGTCGCTCTTTGCCGCCGCCCGCCGCGACATGATCTCGGGCACTGCCGCCGGCGATGCGGGGCTGGCCGAGGCTTTCGCAACCATTCTGGAACGCGGCGGCGAACATGGGCTCGACGCCTTGCTGGCCGAGATTGTGCGCAAGCGCGACGGCTTGCGCGCCTTCATCAGCGCTGCCGGCGATGATAGCTTCCGGGCGCTGTTCGACGAGTTTAGGTTTCGCGCCGGCCTGACCGCCAAAGGCTTGGCGGCATCCGTCTGGCCGCTGCCGGGCTTCCTGCCGGACTATTTCGTCACCTTTGCCCGCGCTGCCGAAGCCGCCGATGCCCGCATCGTGCTGAACAATTTGCTGCCCTACGCCCATCTTGCCTTCGGGGAGGATGATCCGGTTCGCCGGCTGCAATTGCTGGCAAAAGCCTTCCTGCGGGCGGATGGCGAGCCTTATGAGCCGGCAAAGACGTTCAAGAAGGCGTTGCTCGACCGATTGCCGGATCTTGCCGAGCGCTATCTCTCGGCGGCCGATGCCATCCTCGAAATCTCCGACCGGCTGGCCTTGTTCAGGATGGTCGAGGGCACACGTGCCGCGCTGACCATCGCCGACTGGCTGATCGCCCGCTACGAGCATTTGAAGCGCGCGCGCGGCTTCCTCGACTTCAACGACCTCATCACCCGAACGGTCAATCTCCTGGCGCGGCCCGATGCCGGTCCATGGGTTCAATACAAGCTCGACCAAGGCATCGACCATATCCTGCTCGACGAGGCGCAGGACACCAGTCCCGACCAATGGGAGGTGGTGAAGCGGCTGGCAGAGGAATTCTTTGCAGGGCTCGGCGCGCGCGACACGGTTCACCGCACGGTCTTTGCCGTCGGCGACGAAAAACAGTCGATCTATTCCTTTCAAGGAGCGGCGCCCGACTCCTTCGCCGACTCAAGGCTGCTGTTTGCCGGAAAGGTGCGCGACGCCAACGCCGCCTTCGCCGATCTCAAGCTGACCTGGTCGTTCCGCTCGACCGACGACGTGCTTGCGGCGGTGGACCGTGTCTTTGCCGACCCGGTCGTGCGGCGCGGCATCAGCCACGATCCCGACCCGCTGAACCACAAGGCGATCCGCACCGATGCGCCGGGCTATGTCGAGGTCTGGCCGTCGATCGGTGCCGACGTCGTTGACGAGCCCGACGACTGGACGCAAGCCGTCGACCACGCCCATGCGCCAGCGGTGCGTGTTGCCGAAAACGTCGCGGCGACCATTGCCGGCTGGATCGGCGCCAGCGAAATCATTGAAGGCCGCGGCAAGAAGCTTCGGCCAGGCGACGTGCTGGTGCTGGTGCGCAAGCGCGATCGCTTCGTCCATGCGCTGACGCGCGCACTGAAGCGCCGCGACATCCCTGTCGCCGGCGCCGACCGGCTCAGCCTGCCCGGCCATATTGCGGTAAAGGACCTGATCGCACTCGGCCACTTTCTCGTCCAGCCTGAGGACGATCTGTCGCTTGCAGCCGTGCTGCGCAGCCCGATTTTCGATGTTTCGGAAGAGACGCTTTTCGCGCTTGCCGGCGAGCGGCCGTCCGGCCTCTCGTTGATCGCCTCGCTCAGGCACCATGCCGGTGAAAGCGCTGCCTTGGCCGCAATCGCTGCCCAACTCGACACTTGGTCCGATGAAGCCGCATTCAAGCCGGTGTTCGAATTCTATGCCGGGGCTCTCGCCCGCGACGGCCTGCGCAAGAAGATGATCGCGCGGCTCGGGCCGGAGGCCGGCGACATTCTCGACGAGTTCCTGAGCTTCTGCCTAGCCGAGGAACGGACCGGCCTGCCGGGACTGGAATCCTTCCTGTCGACGCTGGAAAATGCCGGCCCCGAGATCAAGCGTGAAATGGACCAGACCCGCGACGAGGTTCGCGTCATGACCGTGCATGCCGCCAAGGGCCTGGAGGCGCCTGTCGTGTTCCTGGTCGATGGCGGTTCCGCCCCGTTCAGCGACCAGCATCTGCCGCGACTGATGCCGTTCGAAGGCTCGGGCGACCATTGGGACGGCAAGGGCTATCTCTGGCGCTCGGCCAGCGATATCGCCAATGGATTTTCGCGGGCCGCTTCGGTCCGCGCTCGCGAGCTGGCAGACGACGAATACCGCCGGCTGCTCTATGTCGGCATGACCCGGGCCGAGGACCGGCTGATCGTCTGCGGCTATCACGGCAAGCGGGCACCAAACGCCGGCACCTGGCATTCGATCGTCAGCCGCGCGCTGGTCGGCGCCCCCGAAAGTGCTGAGCGGCAGCACCCCGCCACCGGCGAGACCGTGCATCGGTTTCACGTGACAAAATTGCCGCCGGTCGGACATGCGGCTGCCGAAGAGGCGCGGCAGACGACACAGTTCGAGCCGTTGCCGAAGAGCCTGTTCCAGCCTTTGCCGCCCTTCGAGGATCTGCCGCGGCCGCTGTCGCCGTCCGGCGCCTCGGCGCTGATCGACGAGGCCAAGCAAGCGGTGATCGACACCGGCTCGCCGATGCTGGACACCGAGGTGGAGCCTGGCTTTGCCGTGATGCGGGGGCTGGCGCTGCACAAGTTGCTGCAGATGCTGCCGGGCATTGCGGAGGCCGAACGCCGCGATGCCGCGGAATGCTATCTCAAGCGCGCCGGCGCGCAGTGGCCAGAAACCGAGCGCGACAAGGCCTTGGCCTCGGTGGCGACGATCCTTGCCGACAGCCGTTTCGATCAGCTGTTTGCGCCCAATTCACGCGCTGAAGTCGCGGTCATGGGCAGCCTCGAGGTCAAGGGCAAGCTGCGCTCGATCTCCGGCAAGATCGACCGGCTGGCGGTCACGCCAGGCAGGGTGTCGATCGTCGACTACAAGACCAATAGGCCGGCGCCTGCAACCTTGGCGGACGTTCCATCGGCCTATGTCCTGCAACTCGCGCTCTATCGCGCGCTGCTCCAGCCGCTTTATCCCGAGCATGAGGTCTCGGCGGCGCTGCTGTTCACTGAGGCGCCGCGATTGATCGAGCTGCCGCCGGCGGTTATGGACGACGCTCTTGCCCGACTCACGGGAGCGTGACACAACAGCTGCTTGAAGAAGGGCGCGATCACCACCACATTTGGTGCGACAATAACTCACGAAAGGATTTTCGCATGGCCACCGTCAAGGTCGACAAGAGCAATTTCCAGACCGATGTGCTTGACGCCAAAGAGCCGGTCGTCGTCGATTTCTGGGCGGAGTGGTGCGGCCCCTGCAAGATGATCGCGCCGGCGCTGGAAGACATTGCCATTGAACTCGGCAGCAAGGTCAAGATCGCCAAGCTCAACATTGACGAGAATCCCGAGCTTGCGGCGCAGTTCGGCGTGCGCTCGATCCCGACGCTGATGATTTTCAAGGGCGGCGAAATGGCCGACATGAAGGTCGGCGCCGCACCGAAGACGGCGCTGTCGCACTGGATCAACGGCAATCTCGCCTGATCCGACCCTGAATCTCTGCAATCAAGCCCGGCCTCGCGCCGGGCTTTTTTGTTGGCGTTATTCACAGCGCCGCGCGTCCCTCTTGGACGCGCAACGGACGCTGTAGCACTCGATCTTGCGCATGACCCCGGAAATCGAATCCGATTTTCTGGGTCATGCGCTGGTCCGCCCTGGCACTCGCCACTTGCGGCCCCGTGTTCTTGTCTGGCTTAAAGCAGGAGAACAACATGACCGGATCCGCCAAGGCCACCGTCTTCATCGACAATGAGCGCGTTATCGTCACCGAATACCGCTTCGCGCCGGGCGACAACACCGGCTGGCATCGTCATGGCCATGATTACGTGATCGTGCCGCTGATGGACGGCAAGCTCAAGCTCCTGACCAAGGACGGCGAATCCTTCGCCGAAATGAAAAAGGGGGCGCCCTATTTCCGCAAGGAGGGCGTGGAGCATGACGTCATCAATGCCAGTGAGGGCGAGTATGCCTTCATCGAGATCGAGCTGAAGTAACGCGGGAGCAGGCCCTCGCAACATCTTGCCGACAGCGCATGGCGGGATCAGATGCAGGCAAGCGCAGAATCAAGAACGCAGGCTTTGACGCCCCGATTGATCGCGAAGGGCTATCCAGCCATGCTTGTTCGCAGCTTTGCGGCCGGCGCTGTCGAGACGGATCTCAACCTCGTTCTATGGAAATGGGGCGATGATCCTCCGTGGCTCGCGCCGATCGACGACGAAGGCAGACTGTCGTGAGAAGCGCAATGACTTGGCAATCGCTCCCGCGTTCGAGAGCGTTTGGCTTTCGATAGAACCACCGAACCGCTCTAAGTATTTGTTTTATGCAATTCCGGACGGAAAACCGCGACACAATTTTCCTGGAATTGTTCTGGCCTCTTGGTACCGGAGGTCCGGCAGGATAGATCAGGTCGGCGGTGTGCCGTTTTCGGCCAGCACCGCGCCGGCCAGATAGAGCGAGCCGCTGATCAGGATGCGCGGCGGCGGTCCGTCCCATGTGTCGCGCAGCAGCATCAGCGCATTGGCGACGGAGCTCACCGGTTCGGCCGACAGGCCGGCCTCGACGGCGCGGATCGCCAGTTCGTCATTCGGCACGCTGGCCTCGCTGAGGCTCACCGGCACCGTGTAGACATGCCGCACCAGCCCCTTGAAGGCGCTGAAATAGCCGCTCTGGTCTTTGGTGTTGATCATGCCGGAAATCAGGAACAGCGGCCGCGGGTTCTTTTCCTCCTGCTCGGCAAGTGCTTCGGCGACGACCACGCCGGCGCCCGGATTGTGGCCGCCGTCGAGCCAGATGTCGGCGCCCTTCGGCGCCAGTTCCGTCAACCTGCCTTGCGGCAATTTCTGCATCCGCCCCGGCCAGGTGACATTGGCCATCGCCTTGTCGGCGACGCGATGGCTGATCTCGAAGCCCGCCGCCTTGACCGCCGCAATCGCCGCCGCAGCATTGGCGAACTGGTGGCGCCCTGGCAGCCGCGGCGGCGACAGGTCCATCAGCCCGTCTTCGTCCTGATAGACCATCCGGCCGTTTTCCTCGAAGGCGAGGAAATCCTGGCCATAGACGAAGGCGGGACAGTCGAGCCGCTCGGCGGTTTCGATAAGCACCTGCAGCGCCGTTTCGCTTTCCTGCGCGCCGATGACCACCGGGCAACCGCCCTTGATGATGCCGGCTTTTTCGGCGGCGATCAGTTCGACACGGTCGCCGAGAAAGGATTCGTGGTCGAGCGAGACCGGCATGATCACCGACACCGCCGGCTCGCTGATGACATTGGTGGCATCGAAGCGGCCGCCAAGGCCGACCTCGATGATGACGACATCTGCCGGATATTCGGAAAACAGCAGGAAGGTGACGGCAGTGAGGATTTCGAAGACGGTGATCTTCTGGCCTTCATTGGCTTTGGCGACGCGGGCGATGGCGTCGGCGAAGACCTTATCCTCGACCAGCCTGCCGCCGCCGTCGGCGGCCAGCCGGTAGCGCTCATGCCAGTTCACCAGATGCGGCGATGTGTGGACATGGACGCGGTGGCCGGATGCTTCCAGCAGCGCCCGCGAAAACGCGGCGCAGGAGCCCTTGCCGTTGGTGCCGGCGATGTGGATGACCGGCGGCAGATGGTCCTGCGGATTGCCCAGTCGCTCCAGCAGCCGCGAAATGCGGTCGAGCGAAAGATCGAAGCCCTTCGGATGAAGCGACATCAGGCTTTCGATTTCGCGGTCGGCGGCAAGCGTGGTCATGGGAGAATCCTAGCGCATGACCCCGAAAATCGAAATCGATTTTCGGAAAGGATCATGCGCGAATCAAGATGCTACAGCGCCACAGATGGCGCGCAATCGCGGTTCGCGACGACGGATGTCGCGTCAGGCTTGCGGGCGTGCTTCCGCCGGGAGCGCCACCGGCGGCAGAATTTCCGGTTCCAGCGGCATTTCTTCTTCCGGCAGCTTGAGCAGCATTTTCAGGAGCCGCGCGATCGTCTGGCGCATCTCCAGCCGCGACACTACCATGTCGACCATGCCGTGCTCCATCAGATACTCGGCGCGCTGGAAGCCGTCGGGCAGTTTTTCCCTGATGGTCTGCTCGATGACGCGCGGCCCGGCAAAACCGATCAGCGCGCCGGGCTCGGCGATGTGCACGTCGCCCAGCATGGCGTAAGAGGCGGTGACGCCGCCGGTGGTCGGGTTGGTCAGGACGACAATATAGGGAAGACCGGCTTCCTTCAGCCGATCGACGCCGATCGTGGTTCTCGGCAATTGCATCAGCGACAGGATGCCTTCCTGCATGCGGGCGCCGCCGGAGGCCGCGAACAGGATCAGCGGCCGCTTGCGTTGCACAGCAACCTCAAAGCCACGAACGATGGCATCGCCGGCTGCCATGCCGAGCGAGCCGCCCATGAAGGCGAAGTCCTGCACGGTCACCACCACCGGCAGGCCCTCGACGGTCCCCAGCGCATTGATGATGGCGTCCTCCAGCCCGGTCTTGGCCTTGGCCTCCTTCAGCCGGTCGGTGTAGCGCTTCTCGTCGCGGAATTTCAGCGGATCCTGCACCACCTTGGGGTTTTCGAGCATCTCGTACTTGCCGTCGTCGAAGAAGAATCTCAGCCGCTCCTTGGCCGAGATCTTCATGTGATGGCCGGAGGACGGGATGACGAACTGGTTCTGTTCCAAGTCCTTGTGGAAGACCATCTCGCCGGTCTCCGGATCCTTGATCCAGAGGTTCTCAGGCATGTCGGTGCGCCGGCCGAGCATCGAATTGATCTTCGGGCGAACGTAGTTGGTGATCCAGTTCATCGCTTCGGCTCCTGTCCCGACAAGAGTTAGACCATGGTCTCGAAAAGGGGAAACCGGTTTTCGGTGGAGATCATGGTCAACCAGAAGATCAAGACTATTCGGCGGCAGCAAGGCGAGCGGTACGCACGCCTTGCGAAAGCCCGCTGACCAGCGTGGCGACCGCCTCGGCCGGATCGGCGGTCTTTTCGCCCTTCGGCCCCAGAACATTGGCGACCGCATTGACGATCGCGGTGCCGACGACGACGCCGTCGGCCGACGCCCCGATGATGCGTGCCTGCTCGGCGGTCTTTACGCCGAAGCCGACGCAGACCGGCAGGTCGGTATGCCCCTTGATGCGCGTGACCGCCGCCGCCACCTTGCCGGTGTCGGCAAGTGCCGAGCCGGTGATGCCGGTCATCGACACGTAATAGACGAAGCCGGAGGTGTTCTGCAGCACCTTGGGCAGGCGCTTGTCGTCGGTGGTCGGCGTCGCCAGCCGGATGAAATTGATGCCGGCCTTGAGCGCCGGAATGCACAATTCCTCGTCCATCTCCGGCGGCAGGTCGACGACGATCAGCCCGTCTATGCCGCTGGCCAGCGCATCCCTGAGAAAGCGGTCGACGCCGTGGATGTAGATCGGATTGTAGTAGCCCATCAATACGATCGGCGTTTCATTGTCGGCGGCACGGAATTCCGACGCCATCTTCAACGTCTTGACCAGGGTCTGGCCGCCTTTCAGCGCGCGCAGGCCGGCGGCCTGGATCGCCGGGCCGTCGGCCATCGGATCGGAAAACGGCATGCCCATTTCGATGATGTCGGCGCCTGCCTTGGGCAGTGCCTTCATGATCGACAGGGCGGTGTCGTAGTCCGGGTCGCCGCTCATGAAATAGGTGACGAGCGCCGGGCGGCCCTCGGCCTTCAGCTTGGCCATGCGGCGGTCGATGCGGGTGGTCATGATCAGATCTCCATGCCCAGCATATTGGCCACCGTATGCACGTCCTTGTCGCCGCGGCCGGACAAATTGACGATGACGATCTGGTCCTTGTCCATGGCGGGTACGATCTTCACCGCATGCGCGATGGCATGGGCGGATTCGAGCGCCGGGATGATGCCTTCGACGCGTGTCGTCAGCTGGAACGCCTCCAGCGCCTCGTCATCGAGGATCGGCACATAGTCGACGCGGCCACTGTCGCGCAGCCAGGAATGCTCTGGTCCGACGCCCGGATAGTCGAGGCCGGCCGAGATCGAATGCCCGTCCATGATCTGCCCGTCCGCGTTCTGCAGGAGGTAGGTGCGGTTGCCGTGCAGCACGCCGGGCGCGCCGGCGCTCATCGAGGCGCAATGCTCGATGCCATCGAGGCCGCGGCCGCCCGCCTCGATGCCGATGATGCGAACCTCTTTGTCGTCGAGGAAGGGATGGAACAAGCCGATGGCGTTCGAGCCGCCGCCGACGGCGGCGATGATCGTGTCCGGCAGCCGGCCTTCCTGCTCCAGGATCTGGGCGCGCGCCTCGGTGCCGATCACCGACTGGAAGTCGCGCACCAGCTCCGGATAGGGGTGCGGGCCGGCGGCGGTGCCGATCAGGTAATAGGTGTCCTCGACATTGGTCACCCAATCCCGGAGAGCTTCGTTCATGGCGTCCTTGAGCGTGCCGTGGCCGGCGGTCACCGGCCGCACCTCGGCACCGAGCAGCTTCATGCGGAAGACGTTCGGGCTTTGCCGGGCGACGTCGGTAGCGCCCATGTAGACGACACACGGAAAGCCGAAACGCGCCGCAACGGTGGCCGACGCCACGCCATGCTGGCCGGCGCCGGTCTCGGCGATGATACGCTTCTTGCCCATGCGCTTGGCCAGCAGTATCTGGCCGAGGCAGTTGTTGATCTTGTGCGAGCCGGTGTGGTTCAAATCCTCGCGCTTGAAGTAGACCTTCGCGCCGCCGCCCAGGCCCTTCGCCGAGGAAACCTCGCGAAGATGCCTGGTCAGGCCTTCGGCGAAATAAAGCTTCGAGGGCCGCCCGGCATAGTGGGTCGAAAGGTCCGTCAGCTCGGCCTTGAAATCCGGGTCGTCCTTAACCTCGTTCCAGTGCCGCTCCAGGTCGAGGATCAGCGGCATCAACGTTTCGGCAACGAAACGACCGCCGAAGATCCCGAACATGCCTTGCTCGTCGGGTCCGGTGCGGAAGGAATTGGGTGTCGCCGGCCTGTTCATCGCCGATCTCCTAGCTTGTGGTTTGAAGCACGGTCAGGCGGCGCGGTTGTCGCGCGCTGCCCTGACGGCCCGGAAAAACTGTTCGATCAGCGCCGGATCCTTGACGCCCGGTGCGCTTTCCACGCCCGAGGAAATGTCTAGTCCGGGCGGGTTGGCAAGCCGAAGGGCATCACCGATATTGGCGGCGTTGAGTCCACCGGAAAGCATGTAATCGACGCCTGCGTCAAGGTCGGCCAGAACGCGCCAGTCGAAGGCAATGCCGTTGCCGCCCGGCAGTTCCGAACACTTCGGCGGTTTGGCGTCGAACAGGAAACGGTCGGCAATGCCGACGAGGGGTCTTATCCGCTCCAGGTCGGCAGTCTCGCTGACCGGCAGCGCCTTCATCACCGGCAGGCCATAGCGGGCCTTGATCTCGGCCACCCGCTCCGGCGTTTCCGAGCCATGCAGCTGCAGCATGTCCGGGCGCATTTTTTCGACGATTTCATCCAGAAACGCATCGCCGGCGTCGACCGTCACGGCAACCGCCTTGGCCATGCCGACTGCCGCTTCGCGCAAGCGGCCGGCTTCCGCCGGCTCGACATAGCGCGGGCTTTTGGCAAAGAAAATAAAGCCGACATGGCTGGCGCCGCCGGCCAATGCCGCGGCCAACGCCTTGTCGGTCTTCAATCCGCATATCTTGATGTCGAGCGCCATGACGCGGGGATTGGCACGAAACGGCAAAAGAGTCGAGAAAAAGCATCCTGTTTGCCGCCAGCGCGGAACGCGCTACCTATCTAGATAAGAATGCGGAACGCGCTACCTTACTTCAGACAGCACAGGCGGGAGCAAACAAGCATGGCAGACCAAACCGTCGCCCAACTCAGGCAAAAGCTCGCGCAAGCCCGCGAGGTCATCGCGCATCTGATGGACAAGGCCGCCTTCAACGGCGCCGAGGCACACCGCGCGCTCGACTATTTCAGCAACGATGCCTTCGAGAAGAATTTCTTGCCATGGCCGCGCCATACCGACGAGGGCTTGCGTCCTGAAGAGCTCAACGCTGCCAACGACGACTGATCGGGCGATCTACTCGAACATGATCGCTTGCAGCGCGCCGCCATTGCGCTTGAGCCAATCCTTGCAGCGCTCGGTGTCGGGACAGAGCTGCTCGCACAATTTCCAGAATTTTGGGCCGTGGTTCATCTCCTTGAGATGTGCCACCTCATGCGCGACGAGGTAGTTTATGACCGGTCGCGGCGCCATCATGATGCGCCAGGAGAACGACAGGTTGCCGTCCGACGTGCACGATCCCCAGCGGCTCGACGTGTCCTTGAAGCGGATTGCCTTGGCGCGCTTACCGACCGCCCCGGTATGCTTGACCACCAGCGCCTCGATTTCGCGCTTGGCTTCGCGCTTGAGAAAATCGGCGATGCGGCGCGGCAGGTGCACACGATCGCCATGCACGATCATCAGCGGACCGCGTTCGTCGCGCGACAGCGTGACGGTCCCGCGTTTCGAAGGCTCATGAACGATGCGATGCGGCACGCCGCGCACCGGTATCTTGATGCCCGGCCGCACCTGCGGCCGGTTGGGCACCTTGGCCAGCCGCTGCTCCAGCCAGTCCTGATGGCGATCGAGAAATTTTTCCACTTCGCCTCGGCGCAGGCCCGGCGGCACGGTGATGCGCAGACCACGGCCGCCGGAATCGATGCGCAGCGTCAGGCGCCGTGCCCGGTCGCTCTCGACGATCTTCAGCGGCAGCGTGCGGCCGGCAACACAATGCTCCCGCTCCACAACGGGGGCGGGCCTGGGTTTGGTCAGGTTGCGGAAGAAGCCGAATGACATGGCGGGACGATACGTGATTCGAGGAAAACGAATAGGACATAAAAGAAACGGCGCCGCTGACGCGACGCCGTTCTGATTATTTATATCAGGCCAAGTGCCTTACTCGTCCAGTAGCCCTGGCGTGGATTTGCCACCGTTGCCAGTCCCCGTCGAGCCGGTCGATCCACCAGTTGTAGGAGATGTCGGCTTGTTGCGGTTCGCCATGAAGCGATCGAACTCTTCCTGGTCCTTGGCGCGACGCAATTCCCTGGCATATTCGTCGAACTCGCTCAGCATCTCGTCGAGCTTGCGGCGCTCTTCATTGAGCCGCTCGAGTTCTTTTTCGCGCCAGTCGTCGAAAGCGACGTTGCCGGTGCGGGCGGAGCCGTGGCCCCAGCGCGCCGCTCTGTCGGAACCGCGGCGGCAGCCGGCGAAGATGCCGTCGGTCGCGCGGTTGACGTCGCGCTTGAAGCCGTCAAGCCGGTCGCCCCAGATGATGTAGGCGAGCATGGCGAGGCCGAGCGGCCAGAACACCATGAAGCCGATCACCATCAGTGCGATGGTCGCCGGCGTCCAGGCCGGACGGATCAATGCAGATGTGTTCATTTCTCCCAATCCTTCAGTTGGAGACAGCCAATCCCGGCTGCGTGGAATCGAAATGGGATGGGAAAAACGGCGATTCAAGACAGTGCCGGCCAAAACCGGACAAGCGGCTGAAATGATTATCGCTTTTTGAGGGTTTCGAGGAAAAGCACGACCAAACCGGCGATCAGCCCCCAGAATGCCGCGCCGACGCCGAAAAGCGTCAGCCCCGAGGCGGTGACGGCAAAGGTGACGGTGGCGGCCATGCGTTCGCTCTCCTCCTTCAAGGCAATGGACAGCGCGTTGGTGAGCGGCGCCATCAGCGCCAGCCCGGCCACCAGCACGATCAGGCTCTGCGGCAGCACGGCGAAGATCGCCACCAGCGAGGCGCCGAAAATGGCGAAGACGAGATAGGCAAGCGCGTAGAAGGGGCCGGTCTTCCAGCGCTCGCCCGGATCGGGATGCACATCGGGGCTGGTGCAGATCGCCGCCGAGATCGCCGCCAGATTGGTGGTCGAGGCCCCGAACGGCGCCGACAGCAGCGAAAGCAGGCCGGTGACGCCGATCAGCGGGCCAGGTTCCGGGTGATAGCCTGCGGCCCTCAGCACGGCGAGGCCGGACAGGTTCTGCGAGGCCATGGTGACGAGATAAAGCGGCAGCGCCAGGCCAATGATCGCCGTGACGGTGAACTGCGGCGCAATCAGCGTCAACGTCGAAAGTTCCGGGGTCGGCAGGCCACCGACCCGGCCGGTGAGGAAGGCGGCAGCGCCGCCGCCGACCAGCACCGCCAGCACCGAGAGCGCCGGATTGAACAGGCGGATGACAAAGAAGGCGGCGATCAGCGGCAGGATCAGCCACGGGTCGACGGGAATGGCCTTCACCGCATTGATGGCGAAGGTGACGACGATGCCGGCCAGCATCCCCGACGCGACCGAGGCCGGTATCCTGGCGATCAGCTTGGTCAGAGGCCTGAACAGGCCGGTGGCAATCAGCAAAATCCCGGTGACGATGAAGGCGCCGACGGCTTCGCCGATCGAAAAGCCGCTCGATGCCGCGATCAGCGCCACCCCCGGCGTCGACCATGCGGCGATGACCGGCATCCTGGTGCGCCATGACAGCCACAGGCTCTCGACCGCCATGGCGAGGCAGATCGCCGTCACCCAGCTCGCGGTTTCGACCTGCGTCGCGCCGACCGCCTTGGCGGCGGCGATGACGATGGCCAGCGTGCCGCCGAAGCCGACAATCGCCGCGACGAAGGCGGATACCGGAATGGAAATGCGCATGTCCCTAGCCTGCCTGCCGCACCATGGCGTCGACCGCCCGCACCAGCATGTCAAGATCCTGAGGCCGCGACAGGCGGTGGTCGCCGTCGGGGATCAGCGACAGCGTGACGTCGTCGGCCGGCAGCAGGCCGACCAGTTTCAGCGCATGGCTCGGCGGCACGTCGGCATCGGCCAGCCCTTGCAATATGTGGACGGGGCAATGGGTGTCGATCGGCCCGTTCATTGTCAGGTTGTTGCGGCCGTCCTCGATCAGCGCTCGGGTGTAGATGTAAGGCTCGGCCGAATAGTCCGACGGCCCCGCGAAAAAGCCCTTCTTGGCAAGATCGCGCTTCTGCGCTTTCGTCAGCGCCGGCTCGACCAGCTCTGCGGTGAAATCCGGCGCCGGCGCCAGCAGCACCAGGCCGGCGATGCGGTTCTGGCGTTCCTTGTGCAATTCTTGGCGCAATTCCTGGATCATGCGCAGCGCGATCCATGCGCCCATCGACGAGCCGACCAGGATTTGCCTGCCTTGCGTGAAATGGCGGAAGACAGCGAGGCTTTGCGAAAGCCATTTCGAGACGGTGCCGTCGGCAAAGGCGCCGCCCGATTCGCCATGACCGGAATAGTCGTGGCGCAGGAATGCCCGGCCTTGCCCGCTCGCCCATTCCGCCAGCTTCTCGGCTTTGGTGCCCAGCATGTCCGACTTGTAGCCGCCGAGCCAGACAATGCCTGGCGCGGCACCCCCAGCGCGCCTGACAGCGATGCTGGTTCCGTCGACATCGAGAAAAACCGGTGCGGTCACGGCGAACTCCTCACGCAAGTCTTTTGACACAGCTGGCGGTTCAACGAAAAGTGCTCGGCAAGTTTCTTCGTTTGGTGCAGGCAGAAGTCAGGCAACAGGTGATTTCCTGTGAACGCTGTGCTATTGACTCCGGCCGCGCGCTCACCACATTGGCGCGTTCGCAATCTGAATTGAAAATCCTGAACGAAACGGCTCAAGGAGACCACGACCATTCGCAGACCTTTCAAAGCAACGGCGCCCACCAAGGAGGGCCCGCGCTCCAACCGTGACATCCGGGTTCCCCGGGTCCAACTTATCGACGCCGAAGGCCACAACCATGGCGATGTCTCCATCAATGACGCATTGCTGCTCGCCGAAGAGGCTGGGCTCGATCTGGTCGAGATATCGCCCAACGCAGTGCCGCCCGTCGTAAAAATTCTCGATCTCGGCAAATTGAAATACGCCAACCAGAAGAAGGCGGCCGAGGCGCGCAAGAACCAGAAGGTCATCGAGATCAAGGAGATCAAGATGCGCCCGAACATCGACAGCCATGACTACGAGACCAAGATGAAAGCGGTCCGGCGGTTTTTCGAAGAAGGTGACAAGGTCAAACTGACATTGCGCTTTCGCGGCCGCGAGATGGCGCATATGGAACTCGGCATGCAGCTTCTGAATAAAGTTCGTGAGGAAGTGGCGCCCATCGCCAAGGTCGAAGCCGAACCGAAACTCGAAGGCCGCCAGATGATGATGGTGCTAGCGCCCCGCTAAGCGATCCCGTCGAAAGCAAAGGCCGCTTCGGCGGCCTTTTGTTTTGTTTTGTCTTCGCCATGATTTCTCCGCAAGTTGCATCGACAAGGATTCGGGTTGCCGGTCCTCGCGGCGAAAGGATTGTCTCATGGCCGCTGCGGCACGTTCTCCGATTGAACAGTCGTTTGACGAAATGGGCCGCTATCAGCGGCGCCGGCGCGTCCTGCTGGCGCTGCTGATCGGTGCTTTTTGCGCTTTGCTGATCTTCGGCGGCTCCACGCACGATGAACTAGGCCACGAACGCATAGAGGGGCAGTACGGGATCGCCCTGATACTGATCGGGATCGGCGGCCGGCTCTGGTCGATCCTCTATATCGGCGGCCGCAAGTCGGCCGAAGTGGTTGCCACCGGGCCATATTCGGTGATGCGCAACCCGCTGTATTTTTTCTCCACCGTAGCGGCCGCCGGCATCGGCGCCCAGACCGGCAGCGTGATCGTCTCGGTGGTGTCGGCGGTTTTGTGCGCGGCCGCGTTCTACATCGTCACGCTGCGCGAGGAACGGCATTTGACGACCGTGCTCGGGGCGCCGTACAAGGACTACATCGCACGGGTGCCGCGGTTTTTTCCCAATCCGCTGCTTTTTCGCGATCAGGCCGAGGTCACCTTCACACCGCGCATCTTCAATCACACGCTGCGCGACGGCTTGATGTTGCTGGCTTCCATACCGTTTTTCGAACTCATCGAGTCCGGACAGGAAAGCGGTGTAATTCCCGTCCTCTTCTGGCTGTATTAGTTGCGGATGATGGCAAAAGAGGCGACATGCATTAAATACGCCTGAATCATCCTGCAAAGGCGTCCCGCGATCGGCGGGGGCGCCTGTTTTCTTGGCCAGGCGCTGCGATCGCTGGCGAAGTTCCTCGACGATCGGATTCCCGACATGCTTAATGAAGTTCAATCGGCGCGGGCCGAACAAGCGCAGGCCAAGCGTGCGCTGGGCAGGTATCAGCACGCACGAAGGATGGTGCTTGCCGCCCTCGTGGTCCTCATGTTCGCAGCGCTGCTGTTTGGCCAGTCTGCTTTTCCTCCCGAAAGCGTGCCGCACGAAACGATCGAAATGGTCGGCGTCCTGCTGATCTTTCTGGGCATTGTCGGGCGCTTGTGGTCAACGCTCTATATCGGCGGACGCAAATCCTCCGAGGTGGTTACCGGCGGACCCTATTCGATCACCCGCAATCCGCTCTATGTCTTCTCCTCTATAGCTGCCGCCGGCGTCGGCGCGCAGATGGGCTCGATCACTGCGGCGATCGGCTTCGCGGTGATTTGCGCCGCCGCCTTTCATGTCGTCATCCTGCGCGAAGAGAAGTTCCTGAAGGAGGCCTTCGGTACTCCATTCCAGGCGTATATGGCGCGGGTGCCGCGCTTCTTTCCGAAGCTTTCGCTGTATCAGGAAGGCGACACCGGCAGCTTCAAGCCGCGCCTGCTGCGGACGACGCTGCTCGACGGACTGGTATTCCTCGTTGCCCTGCCGTTTTTCGAATCGATCGACGGCGCCCAGCAATCGGGCATACTGCCGGTGCTGTTTCGTTTCCCAT